>CANRFD010000038.1 GCA_947629845.1 uncultured Clostridia bacterium | reverse complement strand
GGCGTCACGCCGCTCATCGAGGGCGGGTTCAAGATCACGCGTGAAGCGCAGGTCGCCCGCGACGTCCTTCTCGATTACTCCGTCCTCTCCGCAGCGCCCCGACTCATGATCGGAGCGGGCGTGGGGGACATCCTCGCAAAGTACTGCTGCCTGACCGACTGGCGCGTCTCGTCCTATCTCACGGGCGAAGGCTACAACGAGGCGGCTGCCTCGCTCATGTACGGCGCATTGCAGGCGTGTGCGGACAGCATCCCCGCCCTCGTCCGCGGGGAAGAGGCGGGCGTCCGCAGGCTGACGGAAGCCCTCCTCGTCTCGGGGTACGCCATGGTCATCGCGGGCAATTCCCGCCCCGCCTCGGGCGCCGAACACCACATGTCTCATTTTCTCGAAATGGACTTTCTCCGCCGCGGCGAAAAAATCCCGCTCCACGGCGTCAAGGTGGGGCTGGGCACCCTCGTCTCGCTCTACCTTTACCATACGTTAAAGTCCCGTCCCGCCTTTCAGGATTGCGAAAAGGTCTATGCCGAGGCGGAAAAACTTCCCACCGTCGAATGGGCGGAAAATGTCCTTCGCACCCTCGGCTGCCCCACAAAGTTCTCCGCGTTGGGCGTCGGAAGCGACACGGTGCGGCGCATGTTCTTCGAGGCGTATAAGATCCGCGACCGCTTCACCGTGCTCACGCTGTACTGCACGCGGGGCTTTATGGAAGATACGGCGGACGAGCTCCTCGCGAGGTTCTACTGATGCGCGCGGGGGTCTCTACGGCGACGCTCTTTCTGCGTCTCAACAACGAGGACGCCGTGCCCCTGCTCGCGGAGTGGGGGGTGGACGAAGCGGAGGTCTTTCTTACCTCCTTCAGCGAGTACGCGCCGTCCTACGCCGAACAGCTCGCCGCGAAAAAGGGCGGGCTACAGGTGCATTCGGTGCACGTGCTCAACACGCAGTTCGAACCCCAGCTCTACGCGGCGCACCCGCGGGTCAAGGCGGACGCCTATTATTTTCTCGGCGAAACCATGCGCTCCGCCCGCATCCTCGGCGCCAGGTACTACACCTTCCACGGCGTGGCGCGCCTTAAACGCACCTTCCGGGAGAACATCCCCCGCGTAGCAGGGCAGACGGCGGAGATCGCCGCATTCTGCCGCAAGTTCGGCGTCACGCTCGCATACGAAAACGTCGAATGGGCATTCTACAACCGTCCGGGCGTCTTTCGCGAGCTCAAGGCGGCGTGCCCCACGCTTGCGGGCGTGCTCGATATCAAGCAGGCGCGCATCACGGGCTACGATTGGCGGCAATACCTCGAGGAGATGGGGGAAAACATCTCCCACGTCCATGTGAGCGACGTCGCCTCCGACGGAACGATGTGCCTCCCGGGGCGGGGCGTGTTCGACTTCGACGACTTCTTCGCCCGCCTCCAAGGCGTCGGGTTCGACGGGCCCGTTCTCATCGAGAACTACGGCAACGACTACGGCGACATCGGCGAGATCAGGGCGGCGTACGAATTTCTGGCGGAGAAGGCGGAAAAATACGGCGCAAAAAAATAAAAATTGCCGCCGAAAGCGGCGCAAAAAAATTGACAAGCCACTTTGCGTTTGCTATAATATAGCAGTTAATAAGTGCTGCGGCGAAGGAGGGTAGAGGAAGAATGTCCACGATCAAAGTCGGAGAAAACGAAAATTTGGAGAGTGCGCTTCGCCGCTTCAAGAGAAAGTGCTCGCGCGACGGCATCATCGGCGACCTTCGCAAGAAGGAATTTTACGAGAAGCCTTCCGTGAAGAAGAGAAAGAAAGCGGAAGCAGCGCGCAAGAGAAGCAGAAACTGACGAAAAAAACCGTAACGAGAGTTGCGGATTTTTTTTGCGAAAAAAGTCGAACGCGGTCGGATCGGAGGAGAACATGGAGCGGACGTTGAAATCGCTTGCAAAAGAGGCAAAACTGCGCATGAAGAGGGGATTTTGGAAACAGTGCGAAGAAGAACTCAACAGCGAGCGTTCCCATGCGCGCGAGCAGGGCATCAACGAGAGCAAGATGGAACGCTACTTTCAGGAGAAGGTGGGCGAGAGGATCAAGGGCGAGGCGCCCGACGATTTCTACCTGAAAGTCAAGGAGCTCCTCCTTTCCGAGGGCGAGGTCTCGGATGCCATCGGTCGGCTCACGGACAGGGCGTACTACTCCACGCTCTCCTATTCGGAGCAGCAGCGCTACAATTTGGAGCTGTCCGAGCGCTACCTTCGCGCCCTCGAGCGCTTCAAGCGGGAATACGAGTTCGAGATCAAGGGGCGAAAAAACTGATGCGATTTTGTGTCATAAACCGTTGAACAACGGGGCGGTTTGTGATATAATAAAAGCGGAATGGGAATTTTCGACGAACTCAACGAAGAACAGCAAAAGCCCGTCCTCGATACCGAGGGCGCGGTTTTGGTACTTGCGGGCGCAGGGAGCGGCAAGACGCGCGTTCTCACCGCCCGCATCGCCTATCTTTTGGAGAAGGGCGTCCCGCCCGAGAGCATCCTTGCCATCACGTTCACCAACAAGGCGGCGCGGGAGATGCGCGGCCGTCTGGAAAACGAGGTGGGCGTGGGCAGAATGTGGGTGTGCACCATCCACTCCATGTGCGTGAAGATCCTCCGCATGTTCGCGGAAAAGCGCGGCATCCGCGACAATTTTTCCATCTATTCCGAGCAGGAGCGCAACGCCATCGTCAAGCAGGCGTTCAAGGAGCTCGGTTTCGAGGAGGAGAGCCTTCTTAAGTCCGCGCGCTTCCACATCTCCAACGCCAAGATGCTCGGCCTCCCGCCCGCGGCCTACGCCGTGCAGTACCGCCACGAACGCAACATCGACGAGATCGTCACCGTCTACGAACGCTACCAAAAGCACCTGAAGGCGTACAACGCCCTCGACTTCGACGACCTCTTAACGGAGACCCGCTCCCTTCTCTCGGAGGACGCGGAGGCCCGCGAATACCTCGCCGGCAAGTTCCGCTACATCCACGTCGACGAGTTTCAGGATACCAACGCCGTGCAGTTCGATATCATCAAACTTCTCGCCTCGGTGCACGGCAACCTCTTCGTCGTGGGCGACGACGACCAGTCCATCTACGGCTGGCGCGGGGCGAAGATCGAAAACATCCTGCACTTCGAGCGCAGCTTCCCCGCGATGAAGATGTACAAGCTCCAGCGCAATTACCGCTCCACGGGAGCCATTCTCGCGCTCGCCAACGCCTCCATCGCACACAACGCCTTCCGCCGCGGAAAGGAGCTCTGGACGGACGCTCCCGCAGGCGACAAGCCCGTCTACTACGAGGCCGACGAGGAGGCGGGGGAAGCGCTCTACTGCGCCCGTCTCATCGCGGAGGCCCGCCGCGGCGGCGCGAAGTACTCTGATTTCGCGGTGCTCATGCGCATCAACGCGCTCACCCGCTCCTTCGAGCAGGAATTTACGGGCTACGGCATTCCCTACAAGGTATTCGGCGGCTTCAAGTTCTTCGAGCGCAAGGAGATCAAGGATATTTTGGCGTACCTCCGCGTCATCGCAAACCCCTTCGACAGCGAGGCCGTAATGCGCGTCATCAACGTTCCGCGCAGGGGCATCGGAGACAAAACCGTGCAAACGCTGTCGGATTTCGCCCAAAATGAAGACCTCTCCCTCTACGACGCCGTGCTCGCCGCGGACGAACTTCCGCTGGCCGCTTCGGCAAGGGAGAAGGTGCGCTCCTTCGGCGCCTACATCAAGGATCTCGTGTACCGCTCGCAGGAGCTCCCGGTGGATAAACTCACCGCCTATCTCATCAACAGCTCGGGCATGCTTACGCAGTATGCCGATAACTCTGACGAGAGCGTCACCAAGCGTGCCAACATCGACGAGTTTCAGAACTCCGTCGACGAATTTGTGCGCATGAACGAGGGCGCCTCCCTCGCCGACTACCTGCAGGAGATCACGCTGTATTCCGACACCGACGAGATGGACGACGGCGACTACGTCACGCTCGCCACCATCCACGCGGTCAAGGGTCTGGAATTTTCCACCGTATTTCTCATCGGCCTCGAGGAGAACGTCATGCCCACCTCCCGCGCCTCGGACAGCACGCACGATTTGGAGGAGGAACGCCGTCTCATGTACGTCGCCATCACGCGTGCAAAGCGGCGGCTCTATCTCACCCGCTCGCGCAGCCGCTACCTCTATGGGAAGAGGGAGCCCACCGCGCGCTCCCGCTTCGTGGAGGAGCTCAAGGAGGAGCTCGCCCTGCCCGAAGATCGCTCCCGCAGCCGTCTCGGCTACGGCGGCTATGCGGGCGGCGGCTACGGAGGCGGCTACGGCGGCGGCGACGGCTATGGGGGAACGCGCGGCGACGGTGCGGCGCGCCGCGTCGGCAGCTATTCGGAGCAGCGCGAAAGCGCCTCCTATCCCACCTTCGGCACGGGGAAGCCCCCCGTCCGCAGCGCTCCCGCCACAGCGGGGCAGCCCTCCGCCCCCAAGCGCGATACGTCGCGGTTCCGGGTCGGCGTGAAGGTGCGGCACACGCGCTTCGGCGAGGGGGAGATCGTCGCCATGCGCGGCGTTTCCGATAATCTCATCCTGACCGTCCGCTTCGAGGCGGCGGGCAACAAAGATTTGGCGGCGGCGCTCGCCCCGCTGGAAATTTTGGAGTGAACTATGGACAGACAGCGTGAACTTACCGATATTCTCAACAAGTGGGCGTACGAATACTACGTGCTCGACGCGCCCACCGTCTCCGACCGCGAGTACGACAGATTGTACGACGAGCTCCGCGAGCTCGAGCGCGAGAGCGGGGTCGTCTATCCAGATTCTCCCACGCGCCGTGTGGGCGGCGAGCCCGTCAAGGGGTTCGAAAAGCACACCCACATCGCCCGCCTCTTCTCCCTCGATAAGGCCGTCTCGGAGGACGAGCTGTCCGCCTTCTTCACGCGGGTGTACAAGGTCGATCCCGCCGCGGCGTTCACCGTGGAATACAAGTACGACGGTCTCACCGTCTGCCTTACCTACCGCGACGGCGTGTTCGAGCGCGCCACGACGCGCGGCAACGGCACGGAGGGGGAGGATGTCACGGCGCAGGTGCTCACCGTGCGCAGCTTCCCCATGAAGATCTCCTACAGGGGAACGCTCGAGGTGCGCGGCGAGGCGGTCATCCGTCTCTCCGTGCTGGAAAAATACAATGCGGCGCATCCCGAAGACGCGCTCAAAAACGCCCGCAACGCGGCGGCGGGGGCGGTGCGCAACCTCGACCCCAAGGCGACGGCGGCGCGCGGCGTGGAAATTCTCTTCTACGACGTCAACTACATGAGCGATCCCGTCGTCTCCTCGCAGACGGAGGCGATGGAGTTCCTGCGCCGCGAGGGCTTCAAGACCTATCCGTTCTTCCGCGTCTGCCGCACGGCGGAGGAGGTGCAGGCGGCCATCGACGAGATCGAGGCGGAGCGCAAGAAGATCGACGTCCTGACGGACGGCGCCGTCGTCAAGACAAATTCGGAGGCCGTGCGCGCCGAGATGGGCTACACCGATAAATTCCCGCGCTGGGCGATCGCCTACAAGTTCGAGGCGGAGGAAGCCGAGAGCACCGTCAAGTCCGTCTTTTGGCAGGTGGGGCGCACGGGCAAGCTCACCCCGCTCGCGGAGATCGAGCCCGTGGAACTCGCGGGGGCGACCGTCCGCCGCGCCACGCTCAACAACTTCGGCGATCTCACCCGCAAGGACGTGAAGGTGGGCTCGCGCGTGCTCGTGCGCCGCTCCAACGAGGTCATCCCCGAGATCCTTGCCGCCGTGGAGCACACGGAGGGGAGCGTCCCCGTGCAAAAGCCGTCCTTCTGCCCCTTCTGCGGCGCGCCCGTCGCGGAGGTGGGGGCGAACCTCTTCTGCACCAACGAGCAGTGCCCGCCCCGCGTCGTGCAAAAGCTCACGCACTACTGCTCCAAGAACGCCGCGGACGTCGAGGGGATGAGCGAGGCCACCCTGACGCTGCTCTACGAGAAGCGCGGCGTGCGCAGATATTCCGACCTCTACGCCCTGACCGCGGAGAGCTTCGCGGGGCTGGAGGGCTTCAAGGAGAAGAAGATCGCCAACCTGCTCACCGCCATCGAAAACAGCAAGCGCATCCCGCTCGACAGATTTTTGTACGCCATCGGCATCGGGCAGATCGGGCGCGTCGCCGCGCGCGACCTCGCCGCCTTCGGCAGCGTCGAGGCGGTCGCCGACCTCTCCTTCGAGGAGCTCGTCGCGCTGGAGGACGTCGGGGAGGCCACCGCCAATTCCATCCTCTCGTACTTTGCCGACGCCGAGAACGAATGCGAGCTCGAACGCCTGATGGCGGCGGGCGTCACGCCCTTCGTCAAGGCGAAAAAGACAGAGGGCGCCTTCGCCGGGCAGGTCGTCGTGCTCACGGGGAGCCTCGCGAGCATGTCCCGCCCCGAGGCGCAGCAAAAGATCGAGGCGCTCGGCGGCACGGCGGCAAGCGCCGTCACCGCAAAGACGACGCTCGTCGTCGCCGGCGAGAAGGCGGGCAGCAAGCTCGATAAGGCGCAAAAGGCGGGCATAAAAATTATCGGCGAAGAGGAATTTCTTGCCATGCTTGCAGGCAACCAATGAGATAATTTGAGCCGCGTCCTTCTGCCGCCCCGCGCGCCCCTCCCCCCGCAGGGGGAGGGGCGCGCGGGGCGGCAGAAGGACGAATTTTCGGGCGCGCGCGGCGCGTGCGCGAGAAAAAGTATCGCAAAAAACTTGCAAACGCGCGGGCGTTTATGGTATAATAAAAAAAACATGGGAAGAGGGACTTGCAAATGCGCAGCATGACGGGATACGGAAAAGGGGAATACCATGAAGAGGGCATCGAACTCGTCGTCGAAGTCCGTTCGGTGAACAACCGCTATTTCGATCTCGCCGTCAAGAGCCCGCGCGTCTTTCTCTCCTGCGAGGAGCGCATCCGCAAGGCCGTGCGTGAAAAAATTTCCCGCGGGCACCTCGACGTGTTCGTCACCTATTCCGACCGCCGCACCCGCGAAAAGTCGGTGTACACCGATTTGGAGGCGGCGCGTTGCTACGTGGAGGCCGCCAAGGCGCTCCGCAAAGAATTTCCCTCTTTGCACGACGACGTGAGCCTGTCGCTTCTGTTGCGGCTTCCCGAGGTCGTCCGCGCGGAGGAGGCGGCGGGCGCGGACGAAGCCCTCGTCGGCGCGTTGGACGCCGCGCTCGAAGCGGCGCTCGTTTCGCTCTCGGGCATGCGTGCCGCCGAAGGCGAGCGGCTGAAGGCCGACCTCGTCTCCCGCGTCAAAACCATCGCCGCCCTGCGCGAGCGCATCGCCGTCCGCGCGCCTTCCGTCGCCGCGGAGTACGCAAAGCGCATCGCCGAGCGCGTGGAGGAGTACGTCGGCGGAAAGGTGGACGAGACGCGCATCCTGACGGAGACCGCGATCTTTGCCGACAAGTGCAACATCGACGAAGAGCTCACCCGCCTCGCCTCGCACATCAACGAATTTTACAGCATCGCGGAGAGCGACGAGCCCGTCGGCAGAAAGCTCGACTTTCTCATTCAGGAATTTAACCGCGAATGCAACACGATCTGCAGCAAATCCAACGATAAAGAGGTGACTGCCGCAGCCCTCGAGATGAAGAACGAGATCGAGAAAGTGCGCGAGCAGGTGCAGAATTTGGAGTGAAGAGATGAAGGGCATCATTTTCTGTATTTCCGGTCCCTCGGGCGTCGGCAAAGGGACGATCGTAAAAGAACTCATGACCGCCGACCCGGAACTTGCGCTTTCCGTCTCCTGCACCACCCGTGCCCCCCGTCCCGGCGAGCAGCACGGCGTGCACTACTTTTTCATCACGCACGAAGAATTTCGCAACAAGCTCTCCCGCGGGGAATTTTTGGAGTACGACGAGCACTTCGGCAACTACTACGGCACGCTCAAAGATTACGTCACCGCCCTTGCCGATCAGGATAAGCTCGTCATCCTCGAGATCGACGTCGTGGGCGCCTTCAAGGCCAAGGAATATTACGGCAGCACGCGCAGAGTCGTCAACATTTTCATCAAACCGCCGTCGCTCGAGGCGCTCGAGGAACGCCTGCACCGCAGGGGCTCGGAGAGCGAAGAGCAGCTCGCCCAGCGCAGGGAGCGCGTCAAGTTCGAGTACGGGCAGGCGGACAAATTCGATTATATCGTCTTAAACGACGAGGTCTCCCGCGCCACGGCGGAGATCCTCGGCATCATCCAAAAGGAAAAAAAACAAGCAGAGAGGTAAAAATAAATGATCAATGAACCTTCGGTAGACGCTCTTGTCAGAAAGCTCGGTTCGGAGGAGGAACCCGCGAGCCGCTACGAGCTCTGCATCGTCGTCGCAAAACGTACCCGCCAGATCATCGAACAGATGCAGTCGACGGGCGCCACAGAGCTCCCGGGCAAGCAGAAAGAGATCGTCGTCGCCTGCCAGGAGATCATGAACGGCAAGATAAAGAGCGCAAAGGATTAAACGAAGCTCCCCGCAAACGCGGGGCGCTTTTCTATGGGTATGATCGCGGAAGTCATCGTAGACATCGCGCACAGCGACGTCGATAAAATTTTCGATTATTCGTGCGACCCCGATATCGGGGAAGGCATGCGCGTTGCGGTCCCCTTCGGAAAGGGCACCGCGGCGGGCTTTGTCGTGCGCGTGAAAGATGCCACCGATTATCCCGCCGAAAAGCTGAAAAAAATCTATCGCGCGGTGGACAAATTCCCCGCGCTGGGGCGCGAGTGCCTCTCGCTCGCCCAAAAGATCGCCGCGCGCTACCGCGTTCCGCTCGCGCTCTCCCTGCGGCTCTTTCTGCCCGCCGAGATGCGCACGGGCAAGGTGAGCGAGGTGTACACGACCTTTGCAAGGCTCACGGGCGACCCGCGGGAGATCCCGCCGCGCGCCAAGGCGCAGCTCGCCCTCGCCGCCTACCTCGAAGAGCACGGCGAAGCCGAGGCGGCCGCCCTCCGCAAGCAGTTCGGGGCGGCGGTCAACGCGCTCGAAGCGCGGGGCGTCATCACCCTCGAAAAGCGGCGGCGCCGCCGCGACCCGTACGGGGGGCAGGAGGGCGAACGGGTGGAGCACCTGCTTACGCCCGCCCAGAGCGAGGCCGTCCGCCGCATTCAAGGCACGGACAAGACGGTCACGCTGCTGCACGGCGTCACGGGGAGCGGCAAGACGGAAATCTATCTCAACCTGATCGCGCAGCAGCTCGAACAGGGAAAGACGGCGCTCTTTCTGGTGCCTGAAATTTCCCTGACGCCGCAGATGCTCTTCCAGCTCCGCTCCCGCTTCCGCAGCAAGGTCGCCATTTTGCACAGCGGGCTCTCGGCGGGGGAGCGCTTCGACGAGTGGCAGCGGCTGCGGGAGGGCGAGGCGCGCATCGCCGTGGGGGCGCGTTCCGCAGTGTTCGCGCCCGTCGAAAACATCGGGCTCATCGTCATCGACGAGGAACACGACGGCAGCTACTCCTCCGAGAGCGCGCCGCGCTACAACACCTTTGACATCGCGCTTCTGCGCGCAAAATACAACGGCTGCAAGCTGGTCTTGGGCAGCGCCACGCCCGCGGTGGAGACGTACCGCCGTGCGGAGGAGGGGGAGTTCGAACTTGTTACCCTGCCCGACCGCATCAACGCCCGCCCGCTCCCCGAAGTGCGCCTCGTGGACATGCGGCGGGACGTGCGCCGCGGCAATCCCTCGCCCTTCTCCGCGCTGTTAAAGGAGCGGCTCGCCGCCTGCCTCGAGGGGGGCAATCAGGCCATCCTCTTTCTCAACAGGCGGGGCTATTCGCAGACGGTGATGTGCCTCGACTGCGGGAACGTCGTCAAGTGCGAACACTGCGACGTCGCCCTGACCTATCACAGCGAGGAGGACTGCCTGAAGTGCCACTACTGCGGCGCGCGCTACCGCATGCTCGAGGCCTGCCCCGCGTGCGGCGGAAAGCGCATCCGCTACGTCGGCACGGGGACGCAGCGCGTCGTGAGCGAGCTGAAAAAGCTGTACCCCGCGGCGCGCGTTCTGCGCATGGACGTCGATACGACGAGCGGCAAGGAGGGGCATTTCAAAATATTGAAAAAATTTGCCTCCCGCGAGGCCGATATCCTCGTGGGCACGCAGATGGTGGCCAAGGGGCACGACTTCCCCGCCGTCACCCTCGTGGGCATTCTCGACGCCGACATGAGCCTGTATTTCCCCGATTACCGCAGCGGCGAGCGCACCTTCCAGCTCATCACGCAGGTGGCGGGCAGGAGCGGCAGGGCGGAGGAGAAGGGGGAGGTCGTGTTGCAGACGTACGACCCGGAGAACGCCATTCTCCGCTTCGCCGCGCAGTACGACTACAAGGGCTTTTACAGGCACGAGATCTCCATGCGGGCGGCGACGATGTTCCCGCCCTACGCCAAGATCGTCCGCGTGATGGTGACGGGCGAAAACGAGCAGGAGACGCTCGCCTGCCTGAAGGAGGCGTACGTCGCGCTCTCGGAGATATACAACACGCATGCCGACAAGTTTTTGTTCTTCAACCGCATGCACGCGCCCGTCAAGCGCATCCAGAACAAGTTCCGCTATCAGGTGCTCATGCGCCTGCTGCCCGGCGGGCCGCTCAAGGAGATCTACGACGCGGTCGCCGTCGTAAAACATAAAAATGTGCTCTGCTACGTGGAGGAAAACCCGAGCAATTTGAGTTAAGGTGAAGAGATGATAAGAGAAGTTGTGCAGGTGGGCGATCCCGTCCTGCGGAAAAAGTGTGAAAAGGTGACCCGCTTCGACGGGGAGCTCTCGGCGCTCCTCGACGACATGAAGGAGACGCTCAAAAAGGAGGAGGGCGCGGGGCTTGCTGCGCCGCAGATCGGCGTGCCCGTCCGCGCCGTCGTCGTCGACGTCGAGGAGGGATTTTTCGAGTTTATCAACCCCGTGTTCATCTGGCAGAAGGGGGAACAGACGGGGCCGGAAGGGTGCCTCTCCGTCCGCGGCAAGGCGGGCACCGTCACCCGCCCCGACAAGGTGAAGATCGTCTTTCAGGACAGAAAGGGGGATAGATATTCTCTCGTCGCGCGCGGCTTTTTCGCCCGCGCCATCTGCCACGAGCTCGACCACCTCGACGGCATTCTGTACACGGACAAGGCGAAAAATATTCACGACGCCGATTAAGTAGCCCGCGGGATGTTCGGGGAAGATTCACTCGGGCTGCGCCCTCGGAATGAGGAGAGGGGGTGGCCGCCGATATGGCGGGACGGTAGCACAGGCGCGCGGGGCAGAATAAAAATAAGGACATGTTTCGACACGCCGCAAGGGCAGCGGCGGCTCAACATGACGTGATTATATGGCTCAATCCCCATCACCGCCTACGGCGGAGCTTCAGCACAAGGCACGCCTGCGGAGTCCCAAAAGGGGAAGCCTTGCGGGCGCCCTTTGCAAGGGGGGGGAGCCAAGACGGGGGGCGAGAACCCCTTCAGTCACTGCGTGACAGCTCCCCCAAGGGGGGGAGCCAAGG
>CANRFD010000037.1 GCA_947629845.1 uncultured Clostridia bacterium | reverse complement strand
GGTAGAGATGTCTACTTCGCCCCCTGTGGGGCTCGTGCCGCGCTTAGTAGACGAATGGTGCGCGCGGGGCAACATGACGTGATTATGTGGCGGGGACGATATAAACAAGCGCGCGGGGCGAGAGGACGTGATTATGGCTCAATCCCCATCACCGCCCACGGCGGAGCTTCAGCGCAAGGCACGCCTGCGGCGCCCTTTGCAAAAGGGAAGCCTTGGGGGGGCAATTCGGTGGATAAGGGAAGATTCACTCGGCTCCTGCGGAGCCTCGGAATGAGGGGATGGGCGAGAACGGGAAACGAGCGAGAACCCCTATCCCCCGCTGCGCGGGTACTTCCCCCAAAGGGGGGAAGCAAGGGGACGGGCTGCGGCGGAGGTTCAGAGCAAGGCACGCCTGCGGCGCCCCAAAAGGGGGAAGCAAGGGGCGGGGGAGATTTTCCGCAAACGCTTGCATAAAACGCATTCTTCATGTATAATGATGGCACAGACCACTGCCAAAAGGAGAGACCATGTTCAAGAGAAAGAAATTTGCCGTTGCGGGATCGCTATTTGCGCTGGCGCTGCTCTGCGGCGTCTGCGGGCTTGCGGCCTGCGGCGAAGAGGCGCACGTCCACACCCCCGTGACCGACGCGGCTGTCGCAGCGACCTGCACGTCGGAGGGCAAGACGGAGGGCAGCCATTGCAGCGAATGCGGCGACGTCATCGTCGCACAGGAGCCCGTCGCCAAGCTCGAGCACAGCTATTCGGCGGGATGGGTCGTGGAAAAGGCCGCGACCTGCACCGAGGAGGGTGTGGAGAGCAATCTCTGCGATATGTGCCATCAGGGGCAGACGAGGGCGATCGAAAAGCTCGCGCATACCTATGGGGACTGGTACCCCGTGACGCCGGCGAGCTGCACGGCGGCGGGCGTTCAGAGGCGCAACTGCATCGTGTGCAATCCCGAGGGGGATGACGGCAAGGCGTATGAGACTTCGCCCATCGAAAAACTTTCCCATACCCCCAAAACGGTGGAAAAGCAGGAGGCCAACTGCCTGACGGCGGGGCGCGAGGCGGGCGAAGTTTGCGCCGTCTGCGGCGAGACGCTGAGCGGGCTGCAGGTTATCCCCGCCCTCGGCCACAGCATGGGGGAGCCGCAGAAGCTCTCCGATTCCACCTGCACGACGCACGGCATCGAGAAGAGCGTGTGCACGCGCGCGGGGTGCGAACATTCGGTGGAGACCGAACTGCCGCTCAAACAGCACAACCGCGTCGCCATCGGCGTTGCGAGCGAGCCCACCTGCACTGCGCCCGGCATTACGGCGGGGGAGTGGTGTTCGGAATGCGAGGAGGTGTTCGAGGCGCAACAGACCATTCCCGCCCGCGGGCACGACATGCAGAGCCCCGCGCATTACGAGAAGGGGGACGGAAAATATTGGCACAGGGCGACCTGTTCGCGCTGCGATGAGTTCGAAGAGGAGGAATGCACGTTCACGGTGGAGGTGACGCCCGCGACCTGCACGGCGGCGGCGCACCATGTGCATACCTGCAACACCTGCGCCTTCGAGTACGAGCACGACGACGGCGCGCCCCTCGGGCACAACTTCGGCGACTGGCACTTCGACGTGGAGGCGTACGACGCGAGCCTGCGGGACGAGGACGGCACCGAGAGCGTTGTCCGCAGGCACAGGCGGGTGTGCTCCAACCCCGGGCATACCGCCGATCCCGACTTCCCCGAGGTGGAGGAGTGCGGGAAGATGGTGGACGGCGATTCCGTTGCCGCAACGTGCATGACGGCGGGCTACACCAACTATAAATGCGGGACGTGCGAGGACGCCTACACGGGCGAAAAGACGGCCGCGCTCGGGCATCGGTGGGAAACAAACGCAGACGGTTCCATAAAATACACGACGGAGCTGTACTTCGGGCAATATATTCACTATATGACGTGCACGCGCGAGGGCTGCACCCATCCCAAGAGCACCTACTACGCCTGCCGCTACGATACGGCGCGCTGGGAGGCCGCCGACTGCGAGCACGGCAAGACCCTCGTATATACCTGTACCGACTGCAAACAGGAGCACAGGATCGAGCAGGGCGAGGCGCTCGGGCACAGCTACGGCGTGTGGACGCACGACGACGGGACTTCGGGAACGGGTTCCCGCCACTACCGCGTCTGCGGGCGCGCGGGCTGCGAACACAGGGACGAGGCGGACTGCACGATGCTCTCCTCCGATAAAGTGCCCACCTGCCAGCGGCCCGGACGGGAGATACAGGTCTGCAGAGACTGCAAATATACCGAGGAGGGGGAGGAGATCGCCAAGCTCCAACACGACGTCACGGGGCAGCCCTATGTGAAGGAGCGCTCCGCCAAGCGGCACTATCAGGCGTGCAAGCGGTGCGGCGAAAGGGTGTACGAGAGCTGCGCGTACGAGCTCTCCGTCAACCCCGCGACGTGCACGTCGGACGAGACGACGACCTACTTCTGCCCCGCCTGCGAGGATCGCTATACCACGGTGACGGCGGTCTCCCCGGGACATTCGGTCTCGCTGTACACTGCGTCGGATAAATTTTCGCACGAGGGGGTGTGCGATCACTGCGGGAAAGATGTCTCCGTCCCGCACGACTTCTCCGAGTCCAACATCTGCGCCGTCTGCGGGACGGACGGCCTCTCCTATTCCTTCGTCTCGGGTTCGGGGAACACGCGGGCGATGGTCGTGAGAAGCGTTAAAGGCGGCATCATCAACAAACTCAATATGTCCCGCATCGTCATTCCTGAGGAGGTGGATATCGACGGGAGCGGGTTGGTGCCCGTCGTCGCCGTCGCCTCCAATGCGTTCTATCAGAACAACGTTCTCACCGAGGTCGTGCTTCCCAAGAGCCTCGAAAAGATCGACTACTATGCCTTTGGAGACTGCGTCAACCTCGCAAAGGTCTCCATCGCGGGGCACGGCGTGGGCGAAGCGGGCGTCGGCGACTGTGCGCTCAACCGCATCGAGGACGGCGCCTTCCGCGGCTGCACGTCGCTCACCAACGCCATTCTGCCCGCCACGCTGCAATACATCGGGCGGGAGGCCTTCCGCGGCTGCAAAAAGCTCAACGAGATCAACAACCCCGAGCTCGTCACCGAGATACAGGATCACGCCTTTACCGACACGGCGTACTTCAACGACAACGGAAATTGGCACAACGGCGTCCTCTACATCGGCCCCCATCTCATTCAGGCGCGCACCACGCTCGCGGGCTCGTACATCGTGGAGGATACCGCCGTCTCCATCAGCGCGGAGGCCTTTTTGAACTGCACGCAGTTGACGCACATCACCCTTCCCGCGTCGCTCAAGGCCGTCGATAAGGACGCCTTCCTCGGCTGCACCGCCCTCGATACCGTGGTGTTTCGCGGGACGTTCGCGGAGTACCTCGGCATCCGCTTCGATAACGACGCCGCAAGCCCCATGCACTTCGCCTCGACGCTCACCATCGCGGGCGCGGTGGGGGCTCCCGAGATCCCCGAGGGCACGACGGTCATTCCCGCGGGCGCATTTAAGGGCTCGCAGATCGAGAGCATCGTCATCCCCGCAAGCGTCACGTCCATCGGCGCACAGGCGTTCTACGGCTGCACCATGCTCGGGAGCATCACCTTCGAGGCGGGCAGCGGGCTGCTCACCGTCGGCGCGGACATCGTGACGGGCACCAAGTTCTATTCTGCCGCCGAAAATTGGACGAAGGGGGCGCTGTATCTCCGCGACGGCAACGGAAAGGCCGTCGTGCTCGCCGCCGTCGACGCCCAAAACACCGACGCCTATGTGCCCTATGCGGGCGAGAATGCGGCGGGCGAGTTCAGGCAGGTCGAGGTCGAGGAGGGGACGCGCGTCATCGCTCCCCGCGTGTTTGCCGGCTTCGGGACGCTGCGGTACGTCTCCGTCGCCTCCACCGTCGTCTACATCGGCGAGGGCGCGTTTGCGGGCTGCATGGAACTCGACAGGGTGAACTTCCGCGGCACGGGGCTCTCGTGGTTCTGCTACGCCGCCAACATCGGCAGGGTGTACACCGACGCCGACCTCTACGGCGGGGCGGAAAACGACAACATCGCCGCCCAAAAGAAGGCCGCCGATATGTTTGCGCTCTATACCCTGCAGTGGAAGCGTGGCCGCTACGGCTCAATTTGACGGTTTCATTTAGCCGAATTTAAGGAATAAGTTAAAAGACCTCCCGCGGGAGGTCTTTTTGCGTGGTGGGATTTCGCCTTCAATAGTCGGAAATGCCGAGCAGGTAGTTTGCGGAGAGGTCGAACAGCTTGCAGAGCTGCGCAAGTTGCGCGTAGCTGCATTCGTAGATGCCCCGTTCAAAGCGTTGATACACCGGCTGCGCCACGCCGAGCGCCGCCGCGACTTCCCGCTGCGTCAGATGCAGCTGTTGCCGCCGCTCCCGCAGTTTGTTCCCCACACTTTCCTTTAATTCCATACTTTTTTCCGTAAAATCCTTGACTTCATTATACAGAATGTGTATAATAGAGCGGAATATGATACACTAACTGTATCAAAAAACAGGAGGAAACAGATGAAAAAGACAATCGCGCTGTGTTTGGCGGGGGCAATGGGGCTGGCGGCCTGCGGGCTTGCGGCCTGCGGAGAGAGCGGGGGAGGCTCGGGCGCGACGCCCGCAGATCCCGAGGCGGTGGTTTCGGACAAGATCGAAACGGACGAGCAGTGGGATAAGGCGATGCGGGATACGTTTACCTATCTCTTCGACTTCGAGGGCGAGGACGACGCGGCAAAGACGTATGAGCAGTTCCCGTATTGGCATCCGGAAGGGCGGTTTGACCAGCAATACCACCGTGACTTAAAACTTGCACAAGATAGGAATTTCAAGGTGGATTATTTTATGGATGTTACATATCCGGAAGAATTGGGGTATAATGAATTGAACTGTTCGTTCACATACGATATGGGGAGATATTATTCCCTCTATGGGCAGGTCGACGAAGAATATGATGAAAAAATAGTAGTAAAGTTTGAAGAGTACATGAAGTACGGCGAAGCAGGGGAATTGATGTGTGTCGGTAAAATCACAGAGGATGAAGGCCCCTACACCCAAGGGGATCCTCTGAATGTTTGGTCAAATCAGCTACATTATCATAGTGTGGGCGTTTTGAACTCCATACCGTCGTTTTTCGACTATTCACATTTCGGGCTATTGAAAGAGCATGGGGAAACCTATTTCGAAGAGCATCCGTCTGTTCTCGAATTTGCAAAATACGACGAGGAACAGGGCGGTTACGTCATTACGGATAAAGAGTTGCTTTCCAACGTCAATGGCGGCAATTTGGGAGCTTTGGGCGGTTTAGGCTCTGCGGACGAAGCGACCGTCACATTCAAATTTAAGGACGGAATGCTCGTCGCCGCTTGGATGGAATTGACCGACGAAAGAACAGGCGTGGTGAAAGAGGGTTTCTCGATCACCTACGGCGGGCAGAGCGTCACCTTCCCGTCCGACCTGCCGTGGTAAACCGTTGCCGAAAATCTTTTGCTCAAAAGACCTCCCGCGGGAGGTCTTTTTGCGTAAGGGGGGGGGTACGCCTCCTGTCGCGGCGCGTTTACAGCCCACAGGGCTGTTGAGCACGATGCGCCGCTCCATCCCTCCCGAGGAGGGGGCGGAGCGTGATTATGTGACACCCCTTCAGTCACTGCGTGACAGCTCCCCCTCGAGGGGGAGCCAAGGTGGGGCGCGTCGCAAGAGAGTGAAGCCCCACCCCCCTACCCCCCTCCCATGGAGGGGGCAAGATAGAAAGGCTCCCGAGGAGGCGGCGGAGCGTGATTATGTGACACCCCTTCAGTCACTGCGTGACAGCTCCCCCTCGAGGGGGAGCCAAGACAGGGGCGGAAGGGCAGGGGCAATTCGATCGATGGGGGAAGATCCACTCGGGCTACGCCCTCGGGATGAGGGCAATCAGCCAAGGCGGGGGCGGTCAGGCGTCGCCGAAGCCGAGGGAGATGAGTATGGCGCGGTTGACCCGTGACATCGTGGAGGCGGGCAGTTCGCCGATGCGCGACATCAGCCGCCGCTTGTCGATCGTCCTGATCTGTTCGAGCAGGATGACGCTGTCCTTGGCGAGCCCGAAGGCGGAGGGCAGCTCGATGTGCGTGGGGAGCCGCGCCTTGTGGATCTTGCTCGTGACGGCGGCGGCGATGACGGTGGGCGAATACTTGTTGCCCGTATCGTTCTGCACGACGAGCACGGGGCGCACCCCGCCCTGTTCGCTCCCCACGACGGGGGAGAGATCGGCATAATAGAGTTCTCCGCGCTTGACGACCATACTCTTTCCTCTTCCGTGAGCAAATCCTTCCGCTATCAGTATATGTAACGGGAGAGAAGTTTGCCCGCGCACAGAGATTGTGGACAGCCCCGCCGCAATTTATACGCAGGGCGGGCGGAAGGGGCTATTCCGCTGCCCGATCGGGCGGAATGGGGGCGGAAAACAATAAAAAATTTCCCGAGGGGCAGGATTTTTTCGGCGGAAAGCCGTCAAAGCATTGTGTTTTCCGTAAAAAAATGGTATAATGTTATCTGTGGATTTTTACGGGGAGGCAGGCAGATGTTGAAAATCGTAGTGGACGCGATGGGCGGCGACAACGCCCCCGGGGAGATCGTGAAGGGCGCGCTTGCCGCGCTGGACGAAAGAAAGGATTTCATGCTCGTGTTTACGGGGGACGAAAACCTCGTAAAGGCGGAGCTTTCCAAATATAAATACGACGCTTCGCGCGTGGACGTAAGGCACTGCACGGAGGTGGTGAACGGGGACGACATCCCCACGCAGGCGGTGCGCACCAAGCGGGACAGTTCCCTCGTCGTCGGGCTGAAGATGCTCAAGGAGGACGAGAACGTGGGCGGTTTCGTTTCGGCGGGCTCGACGGGCGCCCTGTTCGCGGGCGGCGTGATGCACGTCGGCAGGATCAAGGGCGTCATCCGCCCCGCGCTCTGCCCCGGCATTCCCAACGTGCGCGGCACGCAGACGCTCCTCTGCGACTGCGGCGCAAACGCCGAGTGCAAGCCCGCCTTCCTCGCCCAGTTCGGCATGATGGCGGCGGCGTATGCGGGCGTGTTGGGGGTGGAAGCTCCCCGCGTGGGGCTGCTCTCCAACGGCACCGAGGAGCACAAGGGGGATACCCTCCACAGGGAGGCCTTCGCCCTGCTCAGCGAGCTCAAGGGCATCCGCTTCGTCGGCAACATCGAGGGGCGGGACATCATGTGCGGAGACGTCGACGTCGCCGTGTCGGACGGGTTCTCGGGCAACATCGCCCTGAAGTCGGCGGAGGGGTGCGGCAAGGCCGTGAAGTCCCTCCTCGAGACGGAGTTCCGCCGTTCGCCCGGCAGCAAAATAAGCTACCTCTTCGTGCGCAAGAAGATCGGGCGGCTCGCCGCCATTCTCGACTACGCGCGCCTCGGCGGCACCATGTTTTTGGGGCTCAAAAAGGTGGTCGTCAAGAGCCACGGCGCATCCATGGCGAAGTCCATCACGCCCTCCGTCGTGCAGGCGGTGGACGCGTGCAGCGGCGGGCTCATCGAAAAGATCACCGAGGCGTTCGCCCGCGCGGGCGTAACGGAAACGCCCGATGAATAACGGCGAAAACTGGACGGAGGAGACCTTCTCCGCCGCAGAAGAGGCGCTCGGGCACACCTTTCGCGATAAAAAATTGCTGCTCTCCTGCTTCACGCACAAGTCGTACGCCAATGCGTTCGGCGGGGCGCACAACGAGCGGCTGGAATTTTTGGGCGACGCCGTTTTGGGGCTCGCCGTGACGGAGGAGCTGTTCGAGGCGAGCGCGGAGGACGAGGGCAAGCTGACCGAAACGCGCAAGCGGTACGTCTCGCAGAGCGCCTTGGAGCGCGCGGAGGCGCGGGCGCGGCTGATGCGCTTTCTCCGCTATTCGGGCGGGGAGCACAACGTCGGGGGCAAGACGGCGTCTAACCTCTTCGAGGCCTGCGTCGCGGGGCTGTACCTCGACGGCGGCATGGAGGCCGTTCGGCCGTTTTTGAAGAAGTATCTCTCGGAGATCGAGACGGAGAACTATAAATCGCTCCTGCAGGAATATGTGCAGGAGCGCGTGCAGGAGACGCCCGACTATCGGGTAAAACAGACGGACGGGGGCTACGACTGCACGGTGAAGGCGCTCGGCAAGAGCGCAAAGGGGACGGGCGCGAGCAAGAAGGCGGCGGAGACGGCCGCGGCGAGGCGTCTGTTGGAAATTTTAACGGCGAGGGAAACACTTTGAATTTCAAAGAAGTCATCTTAACGGGGTTTAAGTCGTTTGCGGACAAGACCTCCATCAAATTCGACGACGGCGTGACTTGCATCGTCGGCCCCAACGGCTGCGGCAAGTCCAACGTTGCGGACGCCGTGCGCTGGGTGCTCGGCGAGCAGTCGGCAAAGTCGCTGCGCGGCACCAGCATGCAGGACGTCATCTTCGGCGGCACGGAGACGCGCCGCCAGCTCTCCTATTGCGAAGTGACGCTCGTGTTCGACAATTCGCAGAAGATGTTCGACATCGAGTACGAAGAGGTCGCCATGACGCGCCGCCTCTACCGCTCGGGCGAGAGCGAATACCTGATCAACATGCAGCCCTGCCTGCGCAGGGACATCGTCAACCTCCTGCACGGCGTGGGCATCGGGCGGGAGGGCTACTCCATCATCGGGCAGGGCAAGGTCGAGCAGATCATGAACGCCAAGCCCGAGGACAGGCGCGCCATCTTCGAGGAAGCGACGGGCGTCATGCAGTTCAAGACGCAGAAGGGGGAGATCGAACGCAAGCTCGAGAGCGCACGGGACAATCTCACCGTGTTCGTCCAGCGCATGGACGAGGCGGAAAAACAGCTCAAGCCCCTCGAAAAACAGGCGGAGACGGCAAAGAAGTACCGCGAATTTTCCGAGAGTCTCAAATACGAGGAGGTCAATTCCTACCTCCTGCGCTACGATAATTTCGCGGGGGAGACGGCCGAGATGCAGAAGCGCATCGCGGGCATTCAGGCGCGCACCGAGGAGGTGGAGCACCGCCTTGCCGAAGTGGACGACGGCGACGCCGCCTGCCGCGGACAGATCGAGCGTGCCGACAGCCAGCTGCGCTCTCTCAACGAGAAGCTGCGCCTCTTCGAGGTCGGCATGGAGCACAAGACGGGCGAGGCGAAGGTCTTGAGCGAACGCATTCAGGCCTTCCGCAGGGAGCTCTCCGCGGCCTCCGACGACGTGGAGTATTCCCGCCGCAGGATCCGCGAGATCGACGCCCTCGTCACGGAGGGCAGGGCGCGCGCCGCAAAGAACGAAAGGCGCGCCGCGGAGATCGCCCGCGAGAGCGAGACGCTGACGCGCAAGGTCGCCGAGGCCGAGGCGCGCGTCGCCGCACACGAGCGGCTCTCCTCCGAAAAACGCGCAAGCGAGCTCTCCTCCGTGGAGAACCTCGCCGACGTCCGCGCCAACGTGGGCAGCCTTTCCGCCAAGCGCGACGCCGCGCAGGACAGGGCGGAGGAAGTCCGCACCGCCATCGCCAAGGTCGCCGAGCGCAAGGCGGAGTTCTCCGCACAGCTCGACGAATGTCTCAAGGAGAAGGCGGCCTGCGAAAAGTTTCTCGACGCCAAGGACGCCGAGGAAGCGCGGCTCGCCGAGGAGGAGACCGAACTTGCGGGCTCCGAACGGCAGCTCTCGCAGGACGTGATGAACTGCACCGCCTCCATCTCCAATCTCAACAACAACCTCGAAATGTACCGCGGGCTCAAGAACCGCTTCGACGGCTACCGCGATTCGGTGCGCAGGCTGCAGCTCAACGCCAAGAACGACCCGCAGCTCGGCGCAAAGATCAAGGGCGCGATCGCCGACATCGTGACGACGGATAAAAAGTACGAAGTCGCCATCGAGACGGCGTTCGGCGCGGCGATGCAGAACCTCGTCACGGCGACGGCGGACGACGCGCGCTTTCTCATCGAATACCTGAAAAAGACCAACGGCGGCGTCGTCACCTTCCTCCCCGTTGCGGCGATGCGGCCGCACCAGAACATGCGCGAGCTCACCTTCGCCCTCCGCGAGATCGGTGCGCTCGGGCTTGCGGAGGAGCTCGTAAAATACGACCCGTATTACGATAACGTCATCAGAAACCTGCTCGGCAACACGCTCATCTGCGATACCATCGCCAACGCGACGAGCATCGCGAAGAAGTACCCGCGGGCGTTCAAGATCGTCACCCTCGACGGCGACACCATCGCCACGTCGGGCGCCATGACGGGGGGCTCCCGCAGGCGCGAGAGCGGCAACCTGCTCGCCGGCGAACGGCAGATCAAGGAGTGCGAGGAGGCCATCGCAAAGCGCAAGGCGATGCTCGAAAAGTTGCAGTCCGCCCTCGCCGCATGCAGCAAGTCGCTCGAGGAGACCCGCGCCGAGCGCGAGGCCTTCCGCGTGCGCGTGCAGGAGGAGACGGCCCGCTTTGCCGCCCTCTCCCAGCGGGAGATCGCGGTGCGCTCCTTCCTCGACGAGGCCGAGGCAGACGAAACCGAGTACAACGCCCTTTTAGAGAAGCTCACCCACACGGTGGACAGCCTCGAGAGCGAAGTGCAGCTCTCCGAGGAGAACAAGGATCTTCTTACCCGCATCCGCACGGAGGCCGCCGAGGAGGCGAACATCCGCGAACAGGAGAGCGAGAAGCTCAAGGCCGACCGCGACGCCCTCGCCGAACAGCTGCATGCGCTGCAGGTGGAGGGTGCGTCCCTCGCGAGCGCACGCGCCGCCGACGAGGAGAGCGCGGTACGGCTCGGCGAGGAGAAGGAACAGCTCGTGCGCAAGGTGGACGACACGCAGGCGGATATCCTCCGCAAGCAGGGCATCGTCGAGCAGCTCAAACACGAGGAGGAGCGCGCCGCGCTCACCGACGAGGAGCAGCACACCGTCTCCATTCTGCGCGAAAGGCTCGCCGCGGCGGAGGAGGAGAAGAAGGCGGCCTACGCGCAGCAGCTCAAGCTCGCCGAGGAAAAGCGCGGCCTTCTCACGCGGCAGGTGACGCTCTCCGAGGAAAAACACGCCTGCGAGCTGGAAATTTCCAAGGCGGAAGTCACCCTCGAAAACATGAAACAGCGCATTGACGAGGCATACGGGCTTACATACGAGAGCGCACAGGCCTTGCGCGATCCCGAATACGACATCAAACAGGCGTCCGTGAACATCAACAGCCTGCGCCACAAGATCGCCGCCCTCGGCCCCGTCAACTTCAACGCCGAAGCCGACTACGACGACCTCCTCGCCCGCTACACCGAGATGCAGACGCAGAAGGAGGATCTCGACAAGGGCATCGTCGATCTGACGGGCGTTCTCAACCGCCTGCGCGACGAGATGCAGAAGCAGTTCGACGAGGGCTTCAACGAGATCAACGCCAACTTCACCCGCATCTTCCGCGAGCTCTTCGGCGGCGGCAAGGCGGAAATGCAGCTCGACTACACCGACTGCACCGACCCCTTGGAGGCGGGCGTGGAGATCATCGCCTGCCCGCCCGGCAAAAAGCTCACCAAAATTTCCCTGCTCTCGGGCGGCGAACGGGCGTTCACCGCGATCGCCATCCTGTTCGCCATCCTGAAGTCCCGCCCCATGCCGTTCTGCATTCTCGACGAGATCGAAGCCGCCCTCGACGAGGCGAACGTCGACCGCTTCGCACGCTATCTCAAGAAGTTCTCCAAGGACACGCAGTTCATCGTCATCACCCACAGAAAGCCCACCATGAACCAGGCGGACATCCTCTTCGGCGTGACGATGGAGGAGAAGGGCGTCTCCAAGATCGTCTCCGTCAAGCTGTCCGAGGTCGAAGAACGCCTCGGCGGGGATACCGTCATGTAAAAAGTTTCGCGCGATTTCTTTTGCTTTGCAAAATAAATACGCGCGAGGGGTTAATTTGTGCATCTCTCCGCAGTTCGCCCGCGAATAGTTCGTTCTCAAAGTCATTAAGCCGCAAGTATGCGG
>CANRFD010000036.1 GCA_947629845.1 uncultured Clostridia bacterium | reverse complement strand
GCGAAGTAACTTTGACCGAGGACGATCTTCAGATCTTCACCTCGTCCGCCGAGGGGTATGCCGCGGCGCAGGACGGCAGCGTCACCGTCGCCCTCGATACCCGCCTTACCGAGGAACTTTTGGACGAGGGCGCCGAACGCGAGCTCGTCTCCAAGATCCAGACCATGCGCAAGGACGCCGGCTTCGAAGTGACCGACCGCATCGCCGTGTACTACGCGGCGGAGGGAAGGGCGCGGAGGATGCTCGAAAAAGCCGCGTTCGCCCCCGACGTGCTCGCCGTCTCCGTGGCGGCGGGGGAGGCGGAGGGCTTCACCCGCGAGCTCGATATCAACGGCGACAGGGCGCGCATCACCCTCGTCAAGCAGTGACCCCCGCCCCGCACCATAAATGTTATGTCATCCCGCCACATGACCTTATTTTTATCTTAACCATACCCCTGCGTCCCGCTTCTTGCTTCCCCCTTTTGGGGCGCTGCAGGCGTGCCTTGTGCTGAAGCTCCGCCGTAGGCGGTGATGGGGATTGAGCTATAAAATCACGTCATGTTGAGCCGCCCGCCGCTGTCCTTGCGGCGGGCGTGTCGAAACATGTCCTTATTATAATGCGGTCATCCTTCGACAGAGCTGCTTCGTCGCTACGCTCCTCGTGCCGCGCTTCGACGACATAATACGTGCGGGCGGGGCAGGGTGACGTATTTTATGTTGCCCCCCTTTCCTCCCTGCCATATACTTGTCATGTCGACCGAAGGCGTAGCCGAAGTGGAGACATCTCTGCCTTATTTTGAGATTTCTCCACGCGCCGCTTACGCGGCTTGGTCGGAATGACAAAAATACCGCTTGCGCGGCTTGGTCGAAATGACAGGAATACCGCTTACGCGGCTTGGTCGGAATGACACCCCTTTTATCCCCTGCGGGGACACTTTCCCCTCGAGGGGAAAGCAAGTTTTTGGGCATCAGCAAAGCCTCTTTTAAGCCATGCAACGATCGCGCGAATTTCATTAAGACAAAAAAACTCCCCGCGGGCGACCTGCCTGCGGGGAGAACTGTTTTGTTGAATTATTTTGTCAAACGCTCGATGGCCTTCTTGTAGAGGCCGAGCAGCAAATCGACCCGCTCGACGGCGATGTACTCGTCGGGCTGGTGGATGACGGGGCTGTCGCCGGGCATCTCGGGGCCGAAGCCGACGCCCTCCTTCAGCGCCCGCGCATACGTCCCGCCGCCGATCGCGATGGGCTCCGCCTTTTGCCCCGTGCACTCCTCGTAGACGGAGAGCAGCGTCGTGATGAGCGGGCTCGTCTTTTCGTGGTAGAGGGGGGGTTGGTGGTGCACCGTCTCGTACTTCACGCCGAACAGGGCAAGTTTTTCGTACACGTTCTCCGCGGTCATGGTCGCGGGGTAGCGGATGTCGCACAGAATTTGCAGTTCGCCCTTGCGGAACTTGATGAGATCGGGGGAAAGGGTCAAATTCCCCGTCTCGTCGCAGAGCGTCTTTAAGCCGTAGATGTCGTTGAACAGGCAATCGATGACGCGCCTGATGTCCTCGTTGCGCCGCGCAAAGTATTCGAGCAGCGGCAGCATCGCGTTGCGCCCCATCTCGGGGGTGGAGCCGTGCGCGCTCTTGCCGCGCGAGACCAGCTTATTGCCGTCGATCGTCAGCCCCAACTCCTGTGCACGCGCCTTCCCGAACGAGCGCGGCGTGGCGCAGCAGTAGTCGCACACCATATTCGCGCTCTTTCCGCCCTCGAGGAAGAGGAAGGGGGCGTGCGCGATGGGGAAGTGCAGACGGACGTGCAAAATGCCCTTTTCCGCATAGATCACGGGGAAATCGGCGTCGGGCGAGAAGCCCGTCTCGGGCAGGTTGGCGACCTCGCGGTAGTGGTCGATGCACGCCCAGCCGCTCTCCTCGTTGCAGCCGACGATCAGCTTGATCTTCTGCGACGGAACAAATCCCTCGTCCTTCAAGGCCTTCAGGGCATACAGGGCGCAGATCGCGGGCCCCTTGTCGTCGGTCGCGCCGCGGCCCCAGATCTTCCCGTCCTCTACGACGCCGCCAAAGGGCGGCTTGCTCCAGCCGTCGCCCGCGGGCACGACGTCCAAATGGCAGAGGATGGCAAATTCCCGTTCCCCCGCGCCGAAGATGACCTCGCCCGCATATCCGTCATAGTTGTGCGTCTCAAACCCGAGCCGTGCGGCAAGGTTCAAAAAGTGTTCGAGACAATCGTAAGCGCCCTTTCCGAAGGGCATATTCGCCGTACGCTTACCAGAAGAAGAATCGAAGCGAATGCTTTCGGCGATACTCTGCACCGCTTCATTGAGATAAAAATTCATAGCCGTTTCTCCCGTAAAGTCCAAACGTAATTTTATCACACGGCACGTCGGTTGTCAAGCCTCTTCTTTTATAATTTGTATGAAAAAAATATGCGAAGGGCGCCGTAATTCCGTGCAAAGAATGCAAAAATGTGTTACAATAAACACAGTAGGGCGAAGAAAATGCACGAGGGACACAGAAAGCGCATGCTGGAGCGGAGCACGGACGCCGAAAATATGCAGGATCACGAACTGTTGGAGATCCTGCTGTTCAATCCTATCCCGCGCAAGAACACCAACGAGATCGCCCACGAGCTCCTCGCCGCCTTCGGTTCGCTCAAAAACGTCTTTGCGGCGGGCACGGGGGAACTCGCCAGCGTCGGCGGGGTGGGGGAGGCGACGGCACGCTATCTCAAATGCGTGGGAGAGGTGTTCCTGCGCATGTCCCGCACGAAGTCCGCAGAGGAGGCCGATCTTCCCGACGCCTTCAACTTCCACGACTTTCAGGCGGTGGTCACCGAGCGCTTCGGCGGCTTGGAGGAGGAGTATGTCGACCTGTTCAGCCTCGACGCATGCGGCCACATCAACTACGTCGCCCGCTACACGACGCACGAGGGGAACAAGGCCTTTGTCCCGTTTGAAGAACTCGCGCACTTTTTCCTCTCCAACCGCCCCGCGGGCCTCGTGGTGGCGCACAACCACCCGAGCATGAGCGAGGAGCCCTCCAAGCAGGACGACGCCTTTACCGTGCAGCTGCAGCTTTTGTGCTCCATGAACGGGGTAAAATTTCGCGATCACATCATCGTCGGCCACGGCGGTGCGTACAGCTACTTCATGCACGGCAGGCTGGAGGCGATGGAGAGGACGTTCGACATCGAACGGCTCCTGAAAGGGAAAGATATCACATGAAGAATAAGATCAACGACAGGCATGAGATCTCCATCGACGTCGCCTTTGGGGTGCGCTTCGGGAAGATGATCTCCTTCCTGCTCCTCGCGGTCGTGAGCGTCATCCTGCTCGTAAGCAATTGGGATGTCGCCCTCTTCCGCGTCCCGCAGGCATGGATGGTCATTCTGCCCGTCACGATCGCCCTTCTCGCGGAGAACGCCGTCAAGATGTGGGCGCTCAAGGCCTTCCGCTTTAAGCTCGCCTGCTACGTCATCGATAGCCTCCTGCTCCTCGTGCTCACCATCTTCTCCGACGGCACGCTCATCTCCATTCTGTACATCATCATTCTCACGCAGTTCTATCTCGAACAACAGTCGCTGCTCGGCAATCTCATCATGTGCATCACGAGCATCGGTCTCTTTCTCATCACCTTCATCGTCACCAACGCCCTCGGGCAGGAGGATATGAGCATCGCCGCCATCTTCTCCCGCTCCTTCTCCGATCTCATCATCATCGTGCTGCATTTCCTGATTTTGAACTTCTCCCTGCAGATGTACAGGAAGAACAAGGAGATCACGGCGGCGCTCAAGGAGATCGAGGAGAGCAACGAGAAGCTGAAACAGCTCAACGAGGAGATGCGGGAAGTCACGATGCTCGAGGAGCGCCAGCGCATCGCAAAGGACATTCACGATACGGCCGGCCACTCCATCACGACGGTCATCATGCAGACGGAGGCGGCAAAGCTCATCCTCGACGAAGACCCCGAGGAGGCGCGCCGCAAGATCGCCGCCGCCAATCTGCAGGCCAAGCACGCCTTGGAGGAGCTCCGCGAGAGCGTGCACCTTCTCTCGGGCGCCACCGAGACGCTCACGCTGCACGACGCCCTTCTCAACATCGTGCACGAATCGACGGACGGCACGGAGATCGCCATCCGCTACGAGATCGACGACGTCACCCTGTGCGAGGCCAAGCGGCGGTTTCTTTGCAATTCGCTCAAAGAGGGGATCTCCAACGGCCTGCGCCACGGCGGCGCCACGGCCTTCTGGTTTGAATTTAAGAGGGAACAGACCCGCGTGCGGTTTCTCCTCTCCGACAACGGAAAGGGGGTCGACCTGAACGACTTCAAGGAGGGCTTCGGGCTCACGGGCATGCACAAGCGCGCAGAGGCGCTCGGCGGCAACGTGTGGTTCGAGTCGGAGCCGCAGGACGGGTTCGAGATCAATATCGTATTGCCGCTCGACGGCGAGGAGGGGAAAGGTGAAAATTAAGGTGTTGCTTGCCGACGATCAGGCAATTTTGGCGGACGGCGTAAAGAGTGTGCTCACGTCCTGCCCCGATATCGAGGTCGTGGGCATCGCCTCGGACGGGTTCGAAGCGGTCGCGCTCACCGAAAAGATGCAGCCCGACGTCGTGCTGATGGATATCCGCATGCCCAACATGAACGGCGTCATCGCCACGCAGGAGATCAAGCGCAGGTTCCCTAACGTGAAGGTGCTCGTGCTCACCACCTTTGACGACAGCGACTATATCCTGAACGCCATCAACTACGGCGCGAGCGGATATCTTTTGAAGGATACTTCGGCGTCCGCGCTCATCGACGCGGTCAAAAACGCCTACGAGGGAGATACCATTCTGCCCGCGAAGATCGCCCGCCGCATCGCCGACGCCGCCCGCATGGTGACGAGCGACCGCGAGATCAAGATCAAGCGCAAGTTCGCATTGTCCGACCGCGAGGTGAAAATCGCCCTGATGCTGTACGAGGGCTTCACCAACAAGCAGATCGCCTCCGCCCTGAAACTGACGGACGGCACAACGCGCAACTACATTTCGGGCATCTACGAAAAGCTGAACGTCTCCTCCCGCCTCGAAGCCGTCCGCGAAATGAAAACAACCATCGAAGAATAAATATCCGCCCCCTCCTCGGGAGGGGGTGTCTCTTTGAGACGGGGGTGGGGCAACAAATCACGTCATCCTGAGCTCCGTCGAAGGATGACCTTATTATTATAATGCGGACACCCTTCGACACGCCGCAAGAACAGCGGCGGCTCAGGGTGACGTGATTATATCCGCGCAATCGTCCGACTACTTGCTTCCCCCTTTTGGGGCGCCGCAGGCGTGCCTTGTGCTGAAGTACCCGCGCGGCGGGGGATAGGGGTTCTCGCCAACCATATCGGCGGCCGATGTCCTCCTCATTCCGAGGCTCCGCAGGAGCCGAGAGAATCTTCCCTTATCCGTCGTCCCGCCACACAATCACGTCATCTTGCCACGCCCGGCTGACTACCGCCCCGCCATAAATTTGTCATGTCGACCGAAGGCGTAGCCGAAGTGGAGACATCTCTACCTTATTTTGAGATTTCTCCACGCGCCGCTTGCGCGGCTTGGTCGAAATGACAAGAACTCCGCTTCGCTCCGCTACTTCGCCTACGGCTCGTGCGCCGCTTCCTTATCAACACACAAAATTTACACCGTTTCCCAAGTTGATGAGCGAGGAATTTCCGCTCTTGCCGTTGGCCGTTAAAATCTGTCATTGGTCAGTAAGGCCGAGAAGAAAATCGGCAGAGACGTCAAGGTAGCGGCAGATGAGAAAGAGCGTGTCAAGACTCGGCTGGCTCTTCCCCGCTTTGTAGTCGGAAATACATTGTTTGGACACGCCTACTGCGCGTGCCAGTTCCGTCTGCTTGATCTCCGCATAGCGCAAGCATTCCGTAAATCGCATCTGAAATTTTGTTCCCATAAAATTATTATAAGAAAAAAGTACGCTAATACTTGACAAGTACGTTATTAACGTACTATAATTGAACCGAGCAAGATATTTTTTGTATTTCGGGGAAATTTTTGCAAATGAACTTTTTGATTTTGAGTTGCGGCACGGGGGAGGGGCATAACAGCGCCGCAAAGGCGATCGGAAATTATCTCACAAGAAAGGGCGAAACTGCGGAGATACGCGACGTACTTTCATTCAAAAGCGAACAAAGCCGAAAGCGCATCACGGGCGCTTACGGACGATCATAAGGAAAGCGCCGTGGCTGTTCGGTTTCGTATATCGTTTGGGCGCCGTATACGATCGTCTCAAACTTCCGTCGCCGATCTATCGGTACAACGCCGGCTATGCCGATGGTGTCTATTGGTATATAAAGGAACGTGCGTTCGACGCCGTCATATGCACGCACCTCTTTTCCATGGAAACAATGACGGCGATCCGCAAAAAATATGCCGAAAAAATTCCGAGTTACGGCGTTTTGACAGATTACACGGAAGTACCGTTTTATAAGGATACCGAACTCGACGGCTATTTCGCGCCGACGGACGAAGTGCGCGGCCGGCTGATCAAGCGGGGGATTAAGGCAGAAAAGATCCATGTGACGGGGATCCCCGTGGATGAGAAATTCGGGCAAGAAATGGAACGGGAGGAGGTGCTGAACATATTGGATCTTCCCTTCCGAAAAAGAGAGATCGCCGTTATGACGGGCGGCGCCGGCTGCGGGAAGATAGCAACGTTGTGTAAAAAGCTCGATAAGCTATCCGATGAGCGGCATTCGATCCTCGTTTTTACGGGCAACAATATGAAGCTCAGGCAGAAACTCGAAGCGCGTTACGGCGGCACTGAAAAATTCCGTATTCTTTCCTTCACGCCGCATATGCCTCTCTACCTGAAAGCCGCCGATGTCGTTTTGTCCAAGGCAGGCGGACTTTCGAGCACGGAGGTCGCTGTGTGCCGGATACCGCTTGTGCTCATGAAGTCCATTCCGGGCGTAGAATCCGCAAACGTAAAATATTTTGTCCGCAACGGCCTCGCGCTCCATTCAAATTCCGCAAAGGGAGCCGCAAAATTGGCAGTGGCGCTGCCGGAGGACGGTCGGCTCGCGGAGTCCGTAAAAAGGGCGCAAGCGGAAGCCGTCAATCCGAATGCGGTAGCCGATTTGGCGGAGATCATTTTGAAGGAGATCACAAATGACGATCCTTTATTGGAGTGTGGCGATTGCGGGCGGGTTTCTGTCGGGTAGCGTAATGTACAGCAAAATTCTGCCGAAAATTTTTGTGCATAAAGATATTTGCCGGTTGAGCGACGACCGCAATCCGGGTGCATTCAACGTTTTTTCGCAGTGCGGGGCGAAGTTGGGGGCGGTATGTCTGCTGTTCGACTTGGCGAAGGGGCTTGTTCCCGTCTTGCTTGCCGCACTGTTTTTGGATGTCGACAGCCCGGTTTTCGCTTTTGTCATGGTGGCTCCCGTCTGCGGCCATGCGGTCGGAATATTCAACCGTTTCCGCGGAGGAAAATGTATTTCCTGTTCCTTTGGCGTCATGCTCGGCATAACCCCGGTCACTTGGATCGTCTTGGTGCTGGCGGCGCTCTATATCATGTTCTCCGCGCCGATCAGGATACGGTCACACACGGTGAGAAGCGTCGCCGTATTCGGACTGTTTGCGTTGATCTCTGCGGTCATTCTTTGCCTGCGGAAACTTCTCTGTGTCGCCATCGGCTGTGCGGCGGTCTCCGCCCTCGTTATCTTCAAACATTTTCCTTTTTTCGGAACGCGCGCCGAAAAACGGATCAACAACAGAACATGAAAAAATGCCCCGCGAGAGGGGCATTTTTTGACAGCGTTTATACCGTTTCAAAGTTGATGAGCGAAGAATTTCCGCTCTAGCCGTTGGATGTTTCGCGTGCAAGGATTTAATCTTCAAGCAAAGTAAGTACCGCTTTTCTCTTTTTTTCGGAAAGTTTTCGGTATTGTTCGAGAAGCGCCTTCTCCTGCGCGCTGACGAGTTCGCTCTCCTCCTCTTCCATAAAGAATTGGGCGAGCGTCATGCCGAACGCGTCGCAGAGATGCGTGAGCGTATCGAGGCTGGGCAGGGAATTGGATTTTGTGAGAAGGGTAGAGACCGTGGACTGCGTAAGTTCCGCTTCAAGCGCAAGTTGATTGGTGCTCCAACCCCGTTCATCCCGAAGTTCCTTAATTCTTTCGATAATATCCATATCAACATTATAAACATTTCATCGTTAATAAATTAGCGGAGTTCCGTTGACTTTTCATCGAATTACCGTTATAATGTAGTCAGAATTTCGTTAGAAAGGAGAAGAACAAATGAAGCAGTCCGTAAAGCAACTTAAATGTGAAATGTGCGACAGCACAAATCTTATCAAGCAGGACGGTATGTTTGTATGCCAAGATTGCGGCGCAAAATATACCGTGGACGAGGCAAAGAAAATGATGGCGGAGGCTTCCGCCGGGGTTCCCGCCGAAGTTCCCGCTCCCGCTAATAACGATGCCCCCACGTCACTCATCCGCGCGAGACAGAGCCTTGCCCACGGGGAAATGACGGCGGCAAAAGAATATTTTGACCGCGTTCTCGACGACGATCCGGAAAACGCCGAGGCGTGGTGGGGTAAATTTTTGGCTGATTTTGATGTGACCGATGAAAACGCCTTCTTCAAAAAACCCGATTTGTATTTGTTCAGACAGATCGAAAATAATTCAAACTATCGGGAAGCCTTGCAATACGCAAAAGAGCCGTTTCTCGAAAGGGTAAATAACTTCAAAGCGGAAATGGAGAATCATAGCGAGATCGCAAGGAAAAACGAGGAAAAGGCGTGCTTCAAGATTGAACCGGATACTTCGTATAAAGGGCATCCTCTGTGCCTCAAAGGGGTTACGTTGACGGCAGAGGCGAGATATTATTCAAATCTCGTCATTCCGGAAGGGGTGAAGATAATAGCAGAACATGCGTTTAGTGGGTGCACATTCAAACGCGTGACTTTCCCGAAAGGCTTGAGGGCGATTGAAGGACGGTTGACCGGCAAGATCGATGAAGTATGTTTCCCCGATTTGGTTACATTATATACAACGCACCGTAAAGATAGTGCAGAGTATGGTCTAACGTATAATGACAAAACACGCGTCTTGATTGACGGGAAGGAACTCCCGGAAGAATTGGAGATCCCGGCGGATATAACTTATATCGGGGAGGCTGCATTGTCTGGGTTCAAAAAGTTAAAAAAGGTGTCTATCCCGGATAGCGTGACCGAAATTGGTCGGGGCGCGTTTTATGATTGTAGATCGTTGACGGATGTAAATATTCCGAACGGCGTGACCGAAATCAAAGAAGACACATTTGACGGATGCGGTTCATTAACAAATATAACGATCCCGAGTAGCGTGACCAAAATCGGAATACGGGCGTTTCATTGGAGCGGTTTAACCAAGATAACGATTCCGAGTAGCGTGACCGTGATTGGCGGGCAGGCATTTTCCAGTTGCAGATTAACCGAGGTGACGATTCCGGGTAGCGTAAAAACAATATCGGGTTCCGCATTTTACGGTTGCTGTGAACTTACAGATGTAACCATTTGCGAGGGCGTGGAATCCATCGGGGACGCTGCTTTCAAGAAGTGCGAAAAATTGAGGCGGATTATAATCCCCAAGACTGTAAAGTCTATATCAACGAGTTATAGCGAGCCCGTGTTCGAGGAATGCAACAATCTCAAAGAGGTAACCATCCCGAAGAAGCTTGCGGGTTTGTTCCATTCAAAGCTGAAAGAAATCTTTCGGGGCGCATCCAAGAAAATCAAATTCCATTTGATTTAATAAAAAACATAGGAGCGAAAAAAATGGAATACGATTTACAGGAAAAACTTTCGGAAACCCTTCAAATGGTCATGAAAAGTCCGAAGCGTTCGATCGTGTGCGAGGAGCAATTACAGCTCGACCTCGCTTGGGAACTGAAAAAATTCTTCGGAAATGACGCAGAGATTTACCTTGAATATGCCGTATCCGGTCAAGGCAAACGCCGCTATTACGATATCGTCATTGAAAGCGAGAGTGAATTGATTCCCATCGAGCTGAAATTCAAGACGAAAGCCGTAGAAGGGTACGAGTATTCCAATCATGCGGCGCAGGATTTGGGAAGATACGATTTTTGGCGGGACGTTGAAAGAATCGAAAGTTTCGGCAAAAAATTCGGTAGGAAGTTCAAAAACGGCTATGCGATCCTTGTCACAAACGACACGCCATATTGGAATAGAAGCGGGGAAGGACGCCTGTATGAACAGTTCTCCACGAAAGATCAGCGAACCCTTTCCGCAGGCATCGTGCTGAAATGGAGAAAAGGTTATAATGAACAATCGGTCGGGAAAAATCGTTGCCAAGATATTACGATCAACGGTGACTACACATTGAATTGGACGGACGTGACCTCTCCCGACGGCGGCGCGTACTTCAGAGCCTTGATCCTCGAAGTTAAGTAGTATCCGAGAAATTCGGTTGAATTCGGCGGAGCAGGGTGCTTCCGCCGAATATTTTTGGCCAAAAAGGAAACCACGCGATAGTCGCGTGGTTTCCTTTTGAACAGCGTTTATACCGTTTCCAAATTGATGAGCGAGGAATTTCCGCTCTTGCCGTTGGGGGTGCCGCCCGTGATGACGATGACGTCGCCCTTCTGCACAAGCCCGCTCTCCACGGCCGCCCGCTTTGCAAAGTGGAACAGCACATCCACCGAGAAGTATTCCTCGGCGAGGACGGGCATCACGCCCCACGAGAGGGCGAGTTTGCGGTAACTCTTCTCGTCCGTCGTCATGCCGATGATGTCGATATTGGGGCGGAAGCGGGAGACCATCTTGGCGGTGCCGCCCGTGCGGGTGCACACGACGATGGCCTTCGCTTTGACGTCGTGGGCGAGGAGGCACGCCGAGTGCGAGAGGGCGTCGGAAAGCCCGCGGATGAGATATTCCTTGTCCTCGACGTACTGAATGTATTCCGTCTTGTGCTCCGCCTGTTCGGCGATGCGCGCCATGGCGGCGACGGCCTGCACGGGATATTCGCCCGCGGCGGTCTCGCCCGAGAGCATGATGGCGCTCGAGCCGTCGTAAACGGCATTGGCGACGTCGGAAATCTCGGCACGGGTGGGGCGGGGCTGGTGGATCATGCTCTCCAACATCTCCGTCGCCGTGATGCACCGTTTGCCCGCCTTACGGCAGGCGGTGATGATCGTCTTTTGAATGTCGGGCAGTTCTTCGTAGGGAATTTCCACGCCCATGTCGCCGCGGCCGATCATGATGCCGTCGGAGACCTTCAAAATCTCCTCGAGGTTGTTGACCCCGGCGCGGTTCTCGATCTTGGCGATCAGGTCGATGTCCGTCGAGCCGTTCTCCTTCAAAAAGTTGCGTACGTCGAGGATATCCTGCGGTTTGGAGACGAAAGAGCACGCCACAAAGTCCACTTGGTGCTGAATGCCGAACAGCAGATCGGCCTTGTCCTGCTCGGAGAGGTACACGAGGTCGAGCTGCTTTTCGGGGAAGAACATCGACTTGCGGTTGGAGAGTTCGCCGCCGATCACGACCTTGCAGAGGACGTCTGGCGCCTTCACCTTCACGACCTCGAACACCATCAGCCCGTTGTTCAAAAGAATTTTGTCCCCCGGCTTCATGTCCTTGCAGATGTTTTTGTAGGAGACGGCAACGCGCGTCTCGTCGCCCTCGATCTCGTCCGTCGTAAAGGTGAACGCCGCGCCCTCCTGCAAGAACACCTTGCCCTCTTTGAAGGTGCGGATGCGGAACTCCGGCCCCTTGGTGTCGAGCAAGATGGGCAGAGGAATGTTCTTTTCCTTGCGCACCTTCTTTATGATGGCGATCTTTTTCGCGTGATCCTCGTGCGTCCCGTGCGAAAAGTTGATGCGCGCAACGTTCATGCCGGCGTCCGCCATGGCAGAGATGACCTCTTCCGTCTCGGAAGCGGGGCCGAGCGTGCAGACGATCTTTGTTTTCTTCATAATAACTCCCCCTCGGATAAAATTCCGTATTTATTTTATCATATTTACGTCAAAAAACAAGTACTTTTGTAAATTTTGTGCTATAATATTTGCGATCCGAGCGAACTACGCGGTCGCGGCGTGCGCAAGCACGATGAGGAAAGTCCGGGCATCGCAGGGCAGGGCGCCTGATAACGTCAGGTGGGGGCGACCCCAAGGAAAGTGCAACAGAAATAGACGGCCGATCAAGCGTTCCGCAAAGCGCGGTCGCGGTTTTTCAGGAGACCCGAAAGGTCCCTGTAAATGCCCCGCGCGGAACGTTTTGAGCGGCAAAGGTGGAAAGGCGAGGTAAGAGCTCACCGACGGGACGGTAACGCCCCGTGCCATGTAAACCCCGTCCGATG
>CANRFD010000035.1 GCA_947629845.1 uncultured Clostridia bacterium | reverse complement strand
CGAACAACGAAGTCCGAACTCTCCATATCGGGATTCTTCGGTCGCTGCGCTCCCGTCAGAATGACGCGTAACCCAAGGTACCCCGCCCCGCCACATAATCACGTCATGTTGCCCCGCGCGCACCATTCGTCTACTAAGCGCGGCACGAACCCCACAAGGGGCGAAGTAGCCGAACGCCGATGTTCTTTTCGACGGGCGTAGTCGAAACATGTCCTTATTATAATGCGGACACCCTTCGACACGCCGCGAGGGCAGCGGCGGCTCAGGGTGACGTAATTATACTGCGTGAACGTAATTATTCTGCGGGGCACATATTTTTCCGCGGAACCGTCAAACTGAAAACAGGAGGTAAGGCATGGTCATCGCAAACATCATCTCGTATATTCTTGTTCTGTTGGGTGCGCTGAATTGGGGCATGTTCGGCATTTTCGATTTCAACCTCGTTTCGGCGATCTTCATGGGCCCCCGCAGCGTAGGCTCCATCATCGTCTACTCGCTCATCACGCTCGCCGCGATCTGGCTCATCATTTCGCCGATCATCACCAACGGCATGCTCAAGCTGCGCGGCGACAGGGTCGCACGCGACACCAAGAACGCTTGACGGAAAAGGACGGACGGTTGTCCGTCTTTTTTACATAATCGGCGCATGCGGCGCATTGTATATAGCATGACCGTATGCGATATGAAAAAGGGGACGCGTGCCCTCGTGCTCAAGGTGGAGGCGGCCGAGGCCATCCGCGAACGGCTGCGCTTTCTCGGCATCTACAAGGGGGCGAAGATCGTTCTCCTGAAAATTTCCCTGCTCAGGAGCACCTACCTCGTGCAGGCGGGCAGCGCGCGGGCAGCGCTCGGCAGAGACGTCGCCGCGGGCGTATACGTCTGGCGGACGGAGAAAACGCCGTGAAGCTGCTCCTCGTCGGCAATCCCAACGCGGGCAAGAGCACCCTCTTCAACCTGCTCGCGCGCGGGCATGCGCGGGTGGGGAATTGGCACGGCGTCACGGTGGGGCTCACGGAGGGGCGGGGCAGGCACGCCTTAAAGGGCGACACCGTCTGCGATCTTCCCGGCATCTACTCCATGGAGAGCCTCTCCATGGAGGAGGCGTTCACGCGCGATACCCTCCGCGCCGAGCGGGACGCCGCCGTTCTCTTCGTCTCCGAATACGCCACGCTCGAGCGTTCGCTGCCCCTCTTGCAGACGCTGCAAAGGGAGGGGCGGGTGTGCGTGCTGCTTCTCACCAAGGAGAGGATGTTCGCGCGGGCGGGCGGCGCGCTCGATGTTCCCGCGCTCTCCTCGCGGCTGAACATCCCCGTCATCCGCACCGACGGCAAGCGCGCAAAGGCGCTCTCCCGCGAGATCGTGCAGGCGATGGGACGGGCGGAAAAATCGGCAAACGGGGTGAAAATTTCGGCCGCCGCTTCCACCAAAATTTCCGCAAATTGCGGGGATGGGGTCTTAAATTCCATCTACACGCCGCAGCGCGACGGGCTCTCCCGCGCGGACAAATTGCTGCTCAACGGCTTTGTCTCCATTCCGCTCTTTTTCGCCTTTCTCGCGCTCGCCTTCTTCGTCACCTTCGCGAAGGGCATGCCCGGGGATATCATGAAGGGGCTTATCGAGGCGTTCTTTTCCGAGACGCTCTCCGCCCGTTTCCAAAATTTTCCGCCCGTCGCCCGCAGCTTTTTTCAGGACGGCCTGTGCGCGAGTCTCGGCAGCGTTTTGTGCTTTTTGCCGCAGATCGCGCTGCTCTTCCTCTTTTTGACCCTCCTCGACGAGAGCGGATTTCTCTCCCGCCTCGCGGTGCTCACGGACGGATTTTTCGCGCGGTTGGGGCTCAACGGCAGGGCGGTGTTTTCCCTCGTCATGGGGTTCGGCTGCACGGCCGCGGCGGTGCTGACGACGCGCGGGCTGGACGACAAGGCCGTTCAGCGGCGCACCATTCTGTGCCTGCCCTACATTCCGTGCAGCGCAAAATTGCCCGTCTTTCTCACGCTGTCGGCGTCCTTCTTTCCCGAACCCTTCCTCGCGGTCTTGCTTTTGTACGTGCTCGGCGTCGGCATCTCCGTCGCTGCCGCCATGCTGTTAAAGCGCGGCACGCCGCCCTTTCTCATGGAGCTTGCGCCGCTCCGCGTCCCGCGGCCGGTATTTGTTCTGAAAGCCTTGTGTTTTCAGATCAAACAGTTTATAATAAAGGTGGCGACGGTCATTCTCGCCTTCTTCCTCCTTTCGTGGCTGCTGTCGTCGTTCGACTTCGCCTTCCGCCTCTGCGACGCAGAGAGCAGCATGCTCGCGGGGATCTGCGGCGGGCTGAAGTGGCTGTTCGCCCCCGTCGGCATGGCCGATTGGCGTATCGCCTACGCCGCGCTCTCGGGGCTCGTCGCCAAGGAGAACATCGCGGGCGCGCTCGCCATGTTTTACGGGGGCTTTCCCTACGGCGCGGCGAGCGCATTCGCCTTCGCCGTGTTCGTGCTGACCTGTTCCCCCTGCGTGTCGTCCATCTCGGCGACCGCGCACGAGGTGGGCTGGCGCCGCGCCCTCCTGTATGCCGCCGTGCAGACGGTCACGGCGTTGCTGCTTTGCTACGCCGCCTACTTCTGCCTGAACTGTTACGCCCTTGCGCTGCCCCTCGGCGCGCTCGCCATAGCAATTCTCTTCATCGTAAGGAAAAACCATGAAACGCTATTCGATTTCCGCAGACGACACCCTGAAAAACTTCACCGATAATACCGACGCGCAGGCGTCGTTCGCCCTCCGCACCCTCTTGAAAGGCCGCGACGTCCGCGTCAACGGCGTGCGGGTGGGGGAGGACGTGCCCCTGAAGGCGGGCGACGAGGTGTGCTACTACATGACGCGCGCACAGGAGGAGAAGCGGGCGTTTACCGTCGTCTACGAGGACGAAAACGTGCTCGTCGCCGACAAGGAGAGCGGGGTCAACTCCGAGGCGGTCTTTGCCGAGCTCTCCCGCTCCCGCGAGGCGTACTTCATCCACAGGCTCGACCGCAACACCGAGGGGCTTCTGATCTTTGCGAAGAGCGCGGCCGCGGCGGACGAACTGCTCGCCTGCTTCCGCGAGAGGCGGGTCACGAAGATCTATCACGCGCTGGTGTTCGGGCGGCCGAAAAAGGAGCACGAGATCGCCACGGCATACCTTGAAAAGGACGAGCACAATGCGCGCGTACGCGTGGGGGCGGCTCCCCGCGGCGAAAAGATCGTCACCGAGTACCGCGTGCTCGAGGCGCGGGGGGATACGACGCTGCTCGAAGTCACCCTGCACACGGGCAAGACGCACCAGATAAGGGCGCACCTTGCCTACCTCGGGCTGCCCGTGGTGGGGGACGGGAAGTACGGCGACGCCGCCCGCAACAGGCAGCTGCACGCCGCCCGCCAGCGCCTCGTCGCAAAGAGCCTCGCTATAAGTGCAACGGGCGCGCTTGGCTACCTCGGCGGCAAGACCTTTCTCTCGCAAAAAAATCTGTAAAATTTCCGAAAAACGCTTGACGGCGTTTTTTCTTTGTGCTAACATATGAACAGTTATTCATATATTAAATTATCACGGAGAAAATTTATGGAAACTTGCGATCGGGAAGCCGAACACCACTGCGCCGCCCTGCGCGCGCGGGAGAACATGCCCTCCGACGGGGAGGTGGAGCGGGTCGCCGCCTCGTTTAAGGCGATCTCGGAGCCGTGCAGGCTGAAGATCCTCTTCGCGCTGCGGCACGGCGAACTGTGCGTTCTGCACATCGTGGAGGCGGTGGGGGGCACGCAGAGCGCAGTATCCCACCAACTTAGGCTGCTCAAGGCCAACGGCATCGTAAAGTCGAGGCGGGAGGGGCAGAACATTCTCTATTCCCTCGCCGACGAGCACGTCGTCGCCGTCCTCGAGCTCGCCTGCGCGCACCTGAAATGTAAAATTTAGAGGAGGGAACCATGCACAAAGTCATCAAAATATGCGGCCTCGACTGTGCCGCCTGCGCCGCGGAGCTCTCGGAGGAGCTTGCGGGCGTTCCTGGGGTCACGGAGGCGGCCGCCGACTTCATCAACCAGCGCGTCTCCCTCGCGTACGAGGGGCAGGAGGCGCTGGATAGGGCGATCGGCATCATCTCCCACTTCGAGGAGGTGAAGATCGTCGACGACAACGCCCCCGTCAAGAGGGAGCGGCACATCAAGGAGCTCGTCTCCATCGCGCTCGCCGCGGCCTTCTTCGTGCCCGCCTTCGTGCTCGATATTTTGGGCAAGAACGAGTGGCTCGTGTTCGGGCTCTTCCTCGCGTCCTTTTTCGCGGCGGGCTGGACGGTGCTGTGGAAGGTCGCGGCCAATGTTCCCAAGGTGTTCAAGGACGGCTTTCACCCGCTGCTCTTTTTGGATGAAAACCTGCTGATGACGGTCGCCGCCGCGGGCGCGTTCGCCATCCGCGAAAACATGGAGGGCGCCGCCGTCATGCTGCTCTATCAGATCGGCGAACTGCTGCAATCTATCGCGGTGGGCTCGTCGCGCGGGGCGATCACCCGTCTCATGCAGATGAAGAGTTCCTCCGCGCTGCGCTTCAGCGGCGAAGAGACGGTGGAAGTTGCGCCCGAGGAGCTTGCGGAGGGCGACGTCATCCTCGTGCGCAAGGGGGACAAATTCCCCGCCGACAGCGCGCTTCTCGCGGGCGAAACTTCGCTCGACGTCAAGTCGCTCACGGGGGAGAGCTACCTGAAGGACGTGCGCGCGGGCGACGAAATTTTGGCGGGTTCGGTCAACGCGGGCGAGGCGGTCAAGGCGCGCGTCCTGCGGCCGTACGGCGAGAGCGCTGTTGCCAAGATCCTCGAGCTCGTGGAGAGTTCCTCGGCAAAGAAGGCGAAGCCGGAGAAGTTCATCACAAAATTTGCCCGCATCTACACGCCCGTTGTCGTGCTCATCGCGCTCATCATCGCGGTCGTGCCGCCCCTGTTCGAGGGCAACAACTTCGTAAAATGGCTGATCCCCGCCCTCGACTTCCTCGTCATCTCCTGCCCGTGCGCGCTCATCATCTCGGTGCCGCTCACCTACTTTTCGGGCGTCGGCGCGCTCGCGCGGTGCGGGGTGCTGACCAAGGGCGCCGTGTATCTCGATAAGCTCGCGGCCGTCAAAGTCGCCGCGTTCGACAAGACGGGCACGCTCACCGAGGGCAGATTTTCGGTGGGGAAGGTGCACGGGGAGGCGCGGGCTTTGGCGCTCGCCGCGGCGGCGGAACGGCTCTCTTCGCACCCCCTTGCGCAGGCGTTTTCGGAGACGGAGACCGACGTTTTCGCCGAGAATGCGCATGAAATTGCGGGAATGGGGGTGGATTGTACGATCGGAGGCAGGCGCGTGCTCGTCGGAAGCGCCCGCCTGATGCGGGAGAACGGCGTCGCCTTCGGGGAGGTGGAAAGCGCCTCCGTGCTCGTGTATGTGGCGGAGGACGGCGTTTTCGTCGGCTGCGTGGAGATCGAGGATAAACTTCGCCCCGAGGCGGCGGACGCGCTCGCCGATCTGAAGCGGGCAGGGGTGCAGAAGCTCGCCGTGCTCACGGGGGATACGGAGCGCCGTGCCGCAGAGGCGCTCGGCGGGCTCCCCATCGACGAGGTCTGCGCCGGGCTGCTTCCCGCCGAAAAGCCCCAACGCGCCGAAAAGCTGAAGGAGGCGGGCGTGCTCATGTACGTCGGCGACGGCATCAACGATACGCCCGTCATGGCGGCGAGCGACGTGTCCGTGGCGATGGGGGGGCTCGGCAGCGACGCCGCCGTCGAGGCAAGCGACTTTGTGCTCGCGGGCGACAACCTCTCCGCGCTTCCGAAGGCCGTGCGGGGCGCCAAAAAGACGAGGAAGATCGTTGCGGAGAATATCGCGTTCTCCATTGCCGTGAAGGTGGCGCTGATGGCGCTGTCGCTTTTAGGACTCCTGCCGCTGTGGGTCGCCGTGCTCGGCGATACGGGCGTGATGCTGCTGGCCGTTCTCAACTCCATGCGCATGAGAAGAAAATTGAAGTAGGTTGCAAAGAGAAGAAAGCCGCTTGCAATGCAGGCGGTTTTTTGTGTATACGGTGCTCTTGCCATTTCGGCCAAGCCGCGTGCGGAGCGCGGAGAAATCTTAAAATAAGGTGGAGATGTCAATAATGTAGAGATGTCTACTTCGCCCCTTATGGGGCTTGTGCCGCCCTTCGACGGCATAATGTGTGCGGGCGGGGCGACGGAGCTCGACATGACAATTATATGGCGGGTCGGGGGATAAGGGAAGATTCACTCGGCTCCTGCGGAGCCTCGGAATGAGGAGACGGGCGGGACAGGATGACGCGGTTTACTGCGTCAGAAGCATAAATACGTCATCCCGAGCGTAGTCGAGGGATGTCCGCATTATAATAAGGTCATCCTTCGACGGAGCTCAGGATGACGTGATTGTGTGGCGGGGCGGTGGGCGAACAGTACGGGCGGGGCGGGGTGACGTAATTATATGGCGGGGTTATTTCCCGCCATTCTTTTGATGGTTTTTTGCATACGGTGCAAAAATTTTTTCAAAATAGGTTGATTTTTAGCTATAATTCGGGTATAATAGAGAAGAGGTGACAGAATGACGATCGATACAAATCAAGTGATTTCCATTACCGAGGCCAACCAAAACTTCTCCCGCGCGGCGCGGATCGCCGACAGGGAGGGGAGCGTGGTCATCTTCAAGAACAACAGGCCGCGCTATATGCTCGTCAATCTTAAGGACAATCCCGCGCTCGACCTTTCGGACGACGAAAAGATCGACGTGGTGGCAAAGCGCATTTTGGAAAAGCACCGCAAGGCATTCGAGGAACTTGCAAAGTGATCAAATTCGGCAAGGAAAAAGTGATGCTTCTGCACCGTCTTCTCATCGAGGAGACGGGCGCGGGATGGGGGAGATGTAATTATACGGCGAGTCTGGATATCTTGTCGCGCGCTCCATGGTCTTGCCCTCCCCCTGCGTAAGGGGTAGGGGTGGGGGTACGCACTTGTCACCCATCCGCCACAAAAATACGTCATGTTGAGCGTAGTCGAAACATGACCTTATTATAATGCGGACACCCTTCGACACGCCGCAAGGACAGCGGCGGCTCAGGGTGACGTAATTATATAGCGGGCGGAATATTTCTCCGCCGATGTTGTTATCTACAAATGGGAACGCGAAGTTGCGGGGGGCAATAAAAAAGGAGGATCAGATGTCCTCCAAGCCGAGTAAATAATCCACCGTCACGCCGAACAGCGCGGCTGCATCCGCAAGAAATTGCAGGGGCGGCTGCCGCTGTTCTTTTTCGTAGTGCAGATAGGTCACGCTGTTCAGGCCGAGCATCTCCGCACACTGCCGCTGCGACCAGCCCTTTTCATCCCGCAGCTCCTGCAGCCGTTCCCCCAAGATGATTTTTTTTCCGCCGATCCCTTGATAATTTCTCATTTCGCTTGACATATTACCATTTTGGTAGTAAAATAGGACAAAACTACCAATTTGGTAACAATGATACGCCGATGAAGGCGTTTCGTCAACTTTTTTATGAAGGAATTTTACCCCGATGTGACCTATCTCTATCTTTAAGAGTTTTGTGATTTTCGCGGCCGCCCGCTTGCATTGCGGGCGGCTTTTTGTTATAATAGATACGAATATGATAGAAATTCGCGACCTGACAAAAATTTATCGCGGCAAACATCACCAAGAGACGGTCGCTCTGCGCGGATTGAACTTCTGTCTGCCCGACAGGGGCATGGTCTTTGTTGTGGGGAAGAGCGGCTGCGGCAAGTCGACGTTGCTCAACGTCATCAGCGGCGGCGACCGCTTCACCTCGGGCGAGATCGTTGTGGACGGCAACCCCATGTCCGCGTTTTCGGTGCGGGAATACGACAGTTTCCGCTGCAATGCGATGGGGCTCATCTTTCAGGACTACTGTCTGCTCGACGGGCTCACGGTGAAGGAGAACGTTGCGCTCTCCCTGCAGCTCGCCAACAAGCGGGACGACGCCCGCGTGGACGAGGCGATCTCCCTTGTGGAGCTCGGGGAGAAGGCGGACAGCTACCCGCAGGAGCTCTCGGGCGGCCAGCGGCAGCGCGTTGCCATTGCGCGGGCGCTCGTGAAGGACGCCAAGTACATTCTCGCGGACGAGCCCACGGGCAATCTCGACGCCGCCTCCGCCCGCAACATTCTGCTGCTTCTCAAAGAAATTTCCAAACGGCGGCTCGTGCTCATCGTCTCCCATTGCCGTGCCGACGCCGACGAATTTGCCGACCGTATCATCGAACTCTCCGACGGCCGCATCGTGAGCGACCGCACGCGGGACGAGAAGGCGGAGGAGCTGTGCTTCGGCGAGCGGGAGATCGTATTTCAGCGCGGGCACGACTTTTCCGAGGAGGAGCTTGCCGAGGTCAACCGCCGCCTCGCGGGAGGGGGCGAACTCAAACAGGTCGACACGCGCTTTCTGCCCACCGTCCAGCCCGCTGCGGACGGGGAAAGGGCGGTCTTCCCCCGCAGCCGCATCGGCAAGGGCGGGGCGCGCACCCTCTTCCGCATGTTCACCAAGAAGCGCCTCGTTTCGATGGCGCTCTCGGCGCTGTGCATCGTGTTCATGTTCATCGTGCTCGGCGTCAGCCAATTCTTCACACGCTTCGACGCCGACGCCGAGACCGCGCGCATTCTGCAGGAGAACAGCAGCCCCGTGTTCGCCATGCGCAAGGGGTACATCGCCGAGGACGATCCCACGAACACGGTGGATACGACCCGCCTTCTCCGCGTGACGGAGGAGGACGTTGCCGCCTTCCGCGCGGCGGGGTACGAGGGCAACATCTTTCCGCTGTACGGCGTCTCCATGATCACGCACTCCGGCGCCAACGCGCGCTGGGAGGTGCAGGGGTATAAACCGCCTCCCGAAGGGCTGAATTACAACCAATTCTATTGCCACACCGGGCTGGGCGTGCTGCAGGTGACGAAGGAATATCTTGCCGGGCTCTACGGCAAGGACGGCGAGCTCGACGTGCTCTCGGGCAAACTTCCCGAGGAGGGGGACGGCGTCATCGTCACCGACTATTTTGCCGACAGCATTCTCGTATACAGCGATTCGCTGCGCATGGCTCCCGCGGAGCTCGCGGCGGGCGCCGACCGCTACCAAAAGCTCACGAACGGAAAGATATACAGCAGCCGTTTCCGCATCGCCGCCGTCATCGGGACGGGCTACGCGGAGCGGTATGCGCCGCTCATCGAGGCGTGGAAGAACGGGCAGAAGATCGTGGACGCGGAAGAGGAGCTCTCCATGCGGTTCTACGAGGAACTCAACGCGAGCCTGAACCTCGGCTACACCTTCAACCCCGACTTCATGGCGGCATACGACGCCGACGCGGGGCGCACCTTTTCCTACTACGGGTCGGCAGAGGTCACGATCGACGGGAAGCTCGGCGTGCTCGGCAGCAAATACATCTATGCCGACAGCAAGCTGAAGGATGACGAGATCGCGGTCAACGAGAACATCTGCCGCGACATTTTGGGACAGACGGAGGAAGAGGACGTCGATTGGAGCGTCTTGCCCGTCGGTAAGAAGCTCGGACTGAAGCTCTACGAGCTCCATGCGGACGATTGCTACTTCGAGGGGGAGTTCACCGTCAAGCGGACGTACCGCCCCAATGCGGACGGGCATTCCTTCTACGTCTCGCCCGCGGTATTCCAAACCATTTTGCCCCACGCCGTCTATGCCTACGCGCTGTACTTTGACGACGTGGAGGGGGCGATGGCGGCGTATGAGACGGGCGTTGGGCTCGGCTATGCCATGCAGTCGCCCCTCGTCTCGGCGATGTACACCGTCTCGCGTGCCGTCCTCGTCTTTGTGGAATTTTTCGACATCATCATCTGGGTGATGTACGCGCTCATGGCGCTCACCCTCGCGGGGTTTGCGGTGGGCAGCATAAAGAAGTGCATCTACGAGATCGGCGTCGTGCGGGCGATGGGGGGCAGAACGCACAACCTCGTGCAGCTGTTTGTTCTGCAGATGCTGCTGGTGTGCGCCATCGTCTGCCTCGTCTCCGGGCTGGGGCTGTATTTGGGCGCCGGCCTCGGGAACGCCGTGCTCGCGGACGGGTTCGCCACGATCACCAAGAACATCGCCATGCACAGCATCCGCTTTGTCAGCTACTCGTGGGTGGTCGTGCTCGCAGATTCGGGCGTCGTGTTCGCGCTCACCGCGCTCTGCTCCGTCGCGCCCCTGCTGCTTTTGCGGCGCATCAAACCGCGCGAGATCATCCGCGCCAAAGAATAGGAGAACGCTATGAAACATCTCATCGACTGTGCCATGAAGCGCGAGGTCTGCGACCTCGTCATCAAGAACGCGAACATCTTCAACGTATTCACGGGGGAGACGGAGCGGGGGGAGATCGCCGTGGCGGACGGCAGGATCGTCGCCATCGGCAACGGCTACCGCGGCAGGCGCGAGTACGACGCCACGGGGCTGACCGCGCTGCCGTCCTTTCTCGACGCGCACATCCATGTGGAGAGCAGCATGCTCTCGCCCGAGGAATTTGCCGCCGTCTCCGTTCTTCACGGCACGGGCACGATCGTCGCCGACCCGCACGAGATCGTCAACGTCTGCGGCGTCGCGGGGGCGGAGTACGTCGGCGAGGCCTTCTCCCGCCTCCGCTGCGAAAATGTTGCCCCCCTCGGCGTCTGCCTCCAGCTCCCTTCCTGTGTGCCCGCCACGCCCTTTGAGACGAGCGGGGCGAAGCTCGGCGGCAGGGAGACGGAGGAGGAGCTGCGGCGCGGCCTCTTCTTCGGCCTCGGCGAGATGATGAACTTCCCCGCCGTTCTCGCGGGGGAGGAGGACGTTCTGCGCAAGCTGCAGGCGGCGGCGGACGGGGGAAAGCCCATCGACGGGCACGGCCCCGGGCTGACGGCAGAGGCCCTCTGCGCCTACCGCGCGGCGGGGGTGCTCACCGACCACGAGAGCCTTACGCCCGAGGAGTGCCGCGAGAAGGCCGCCCGCGGGCTGTATGTGCAGATCCGCTGCGGTTCCTCGGCGAACAACATCGCCGACGCCGCAAAAGCGATGGATGGGGTCAACTTTCGCCGCTTTTTGCTGTGCACCGACGACAAGAACGCCGAAGATCTTACGTCGCTCGGGCACCTCGACGACGCCCTTCGCCGCCTCGTCGCGGCGGGCGCGGACGCGCGCTATGCCGTCTGCACGGCGACGCTCAACGTCGCCGAATGCTACCGCCTGACCGACGTCGGCGCCCTTGCGCCCCGCTATTTTGCGGACGTCGTCCTCGTGGACGATATGAAAAATTTCAACGTCCGCGCGGTGTTCAAACGCGGCGTCCTCGTCGCCGAAAACGGCAAAACGCTGTTCGATATCGGCGAAAAATACCTGCCCGAGGCCGTCCGCGGCCCGGTGAAGATCAAGCCCGTCTCCGCGCGCGATTTCCGCATCGAGGGGCACGGCGGCAGGTTCCGCACCATGGAGATCATGCCGAACGGGCTGTACACGCGGGAGGTGTTCGTGCCCGCGCCGCAGGGCGAGCTCTCCGTAAAGGGGGGCGATCTCAACAAGCTCGCCGTCATCGAGCGGCACTTCGCGAGCGGAAATCTCGCGCTGGGGCTCGTGAAGGGCTTCGGCTTCCGCGGGGGCGCGCTGGGGCTCTCCGTCGCGCACGACAGCCACAACCTCGTCATCCTCGGCGACGACGACGGGGCGATGGCGCGGGTCGCCGAACTTCTCGCGGAAGCGGGCGGCGGCATGGCGCTCGTCTCCCGTGCGGGGGAGGAGGTGTTCCCGCTCGATATCGCGGGGCTCATGAGTTCCCGCCCCGCCGCGGAGGTCGCCTCCCGCACGGCGCAGCTGCGGGCGCGGGCGCGCGGCATGGGCGTGAAGGAGTGCTACGAGCCCTTCATGACGCTCGCGTTTTTGTCCCTTGCCGTCATTCCCGAGCTGAAACTGACGGACAGGGGACTGTTCTCTCTCGGAAAATATGCCTTTGTTCCGCTCGAAGAGAAGTAAAACAGTTGACATTTTTGTGCGCAGAGAGTAAAATAAGAGGGAAAGAAAAAAAGGAGGGATGCGGACCGTGAAAGGACGAAGTAGCAGCGTAAACGTGCGGATAGAGCTATTTGCTTTTGCGGCCGCGGCCGTGTAGCGATAGCTCTGTCTCCGTTTGCGCCGACCGGAAATTACGCGAAGCGGAGGTGGAGATATGAATGAAGAACTGAAAAGGCTGATCGCCGAAAAAGATTACGAGAACGCCGCCTCTTCGGTGGGAAAGACCCCCGAGGAGGCGGCTCGCACGCTCTCCGAGCTCCAACCCGAGGACGTTGTTTCCCTCGCCCGCGAGATGGAGAGTGAATTTCTCGCCGACGTGCTCGTCCTGTTGGAGCCGCCCGTGCGGCAGCTCATCGTCGAGGGGCTGCACGACGACGAGCTCGAAGAGGTCATGGAGGACGTCTCCGTCGACGACACGGTGGACATCATCGAGGAGATGCCCGAAAACGTCGCCCGCCGCATTGCGGAGACGGAGGAGATCGTCGCCCTGCTCGAGGAGCGCAAATTTTCCGTATTGAAGCCGCTGCTCGCCTCGATGAACGAGATCGACCTTGCCGAGGTCTTTGAGCACGCCAAGGAGGAGGACCTGCCCGTCCTGTTCCGCATCCTGCCCAAAGATCTGGCGGCGGAGGTGTTCGTCGAGATCGACCGCGACACGCAGGAGAAGCTCTTAAAAAAGCTATCCGACCTCGAGATCAAGCAGGTCATGGACGAACTCTTCCTCGACGATACCGTCGACCTCGTGGAGGAGATGCCCGCCAACGTCGTAAAGCGGCTGCTCGCCCAGAGCGACAGCGAGACGCGCGCCTACATCAACGAACTTCTCAAGTACCCCAAGGACAGCGCGGGCAGCATCATGACCATCGAGTTCGTGCGCTTTCTGCCGCACATGACGGTGGAGGCGGCGTTCGACCACATCCGCGCACAGGCCATCAACAAGGAGACCATCTATACCTGCTACGTCACCGACGCCGAAAGCAAGCTCATCGGGCTCGTCACGGCGAAGGATCTCATGCTCGCCGATAAAAACGCCCACATCGGCGACATCATGGAGGACAACGTCATCTACGTCCACACCCTCGACGACAAGGAGGAGGTCGCCCGCACCATCTC
>CANRFD010000034.1 GCA_947629845.1 uncultured Clostridia bacterium | reverse complement strand
GGATACAGAAGGACTGGAGCCCGACGCCGATCGCGGCAGCCGCGTCCGCCGCCTTCTTGCAGCCCTTCTTGATGGCGATCGCCGCGCCGACGGTGTACGCCCAGACGGCGTTCTCGAAGCAGATGGGCTGCGTTCCGCGGACGAGCTTATCGCAGTCTACGCCCTTGGAAAGGCAGATGTCGCGGCATTCCTCTACCGATTTGATGCCGTACTCTTTGAGCGTCTTGTTGATCTTTTCGATCCTTCTTTCATAACCTTCAAACAAAGCCATACCGCACCTCCTTATTCCTTGCGGGGGTCGATGTACCTGACCGCGCCCTGTTCGGCCGTAAACCTGCCGTAGTGCCCCATCGCCTTCGTCCACGCCTCGTTAGGCTGCGACCCCTTCTTGATGAAGTCCGTCATTTTGCCGAGAGACACGAACTCATAGCCGATGACCTGATCGTCCTTATCGACGGCGAGACGGGTGACGTACCCTTCCGCCATCTCGAGGTAGCGCACGCCCTTCTTCGCCGTGCCGTACATGGTGCCGACCTGCGAGCGGAGCCCCTTGCCCAAATCTTCCAGCCCCGCGCCCACGACGAGCCCGTCGTCGGAGAACGCCGACTGCGTTCTGCCGTACACGATCTGCAGGAAGAGTTCGCGCATGGCGGTGTTGATGGCGTCGCACACGAGGTCGGTGTTGAGCGCTTCCAAAATGGTCTTATGGGGAAGAATTTCGGCGGCCATGGCGGCGGAATGCGTCATGCCCGAGCAGCCGATGGTCTCGATGAGCGCCTCTTCGATGACGCCCTTCTTGACGTTCAGGGTGAGCTTGCACGCGCCCTGCTGCGGGGCGCACCAGCCGATACCGTGCGTAAAGCCGCTGATGTCCGTGATCTGCTTCGCCGCGATCCACTTGCCCTCTTCGGGAATGGGCGCAGGGTCGTGCCAAGGACCCTTTGCGATGCAGGTCATCTCTTCCACTTCGCGTGAATATTGCATAAGATGAATCCTCCCAAAAAATTCGGTTGTTTACCGTTTTGTATTGTACCACAATTTTCCGCCTTTGACAAGGGGAGAATTACAAAATTTTGCGAAAATTATTGTGCCCGAGCGCGTTCGCGTTCGGGCAATTCTTCATTCTTTATCGAATGCCGATCGTCATCGGGTCGAAACGATAGCTTTCGGACATGGTTCTTTCATTTTTTTCCGCGCTGCAACGTTGCTTTTGGATAGCGGTTTTTTGATAGCGTTTTTGCGTTTTTACAAATTTTTCGTGAGAAATTCGCGCAGGGCGTCCTCGGGAAGGTAGCCCACGTTGTGCTCCTTCACCTTGCCGTCCGAAAAGACGAAAACGTCGGGAATGGAGAAGATGCCGAGCGAGGCGGCGAGGTCGCCGTTTTCGTCGACGTTGACCTTGACGAACTCCGCCTTCTCCCCGAACTCCTCGGAGAGCGGCTCCATCACCTGCCCGAGCATGCGGCAGGGCATGCACCACGTTGCGAAGAAATCGCACACCACCTTTCCGCCCTTTTCCACGAGGGCGTCCAGCTCCTTTCCGCTCACTTCCTTAACCATGTTTCTCCTCCCCAATGATATATTGCGCCAGATCGCCGAATTTTACGCGCTGCGAACGGGACGCGAGCATATCTTTGACCTCCGCGGCGCCCTCCTTGAGCTCGTTTTCGCCGATGACGGCGACGTAGCGTGCGCCGAGCTTATCGGCATATTTGAACTGTGCCTTGACGGAGCGCTGCATCAGGTCGGTCTCGCACGAGACGCCCGCGCGGCGGAGCTCTTCGGCGAGGAGAAACGCCGTCTTGCGCGAGGCGTCGTCCATGCCCGCGAGATAGCAATCGACGCGGAAGGCCTCGGGCATGGGCGCCCCTTCCGCCGCCATGACCATGATGATGCGTTCCAGCCCCATGCCGAACCCGACCGCGGGCGTGGGCTTTGCCCCGAGCTGGGAAAGCAGCCCGTCGTACCTGCCGCCGCCGAGCACCGTGCCCTGTGCGCCCGCCGCTTCCGACGTGAACTCGAACACCGTGCGGCTGTAATAATCGAGCCCACGCACGATGGACGGATCGACTTCGAACCCGACGCCGGCCGCCTTCAACAGCTCCTGCACCCGCCCGAAGTGCGCCCTGCATTCGTCGCAGAGGTATTCGACGGTGCGGGGGGCTTCCGCCGTGAATTTTTTGCAGCCCTCGTTCTTGCAATCGATGATACGCATGGGGTTTTTCTCGAACCGCGCGTTGCAATCTTCGCACATTTCGGCGAGATGGGGTCGGAAATACGCCTTCAACGCCTCGTAATATTTCGCCCTGCAAACGGGGCAGCCGATGGAGTTGATGCGGAGCTTTACGTTCTTCAGCCCCAAATTTTTGAGAAGGGCGTCGGCGAGGCAGATGACTTCCGCGTCGGCCTCGGGCCCCTCTGCGCCGTAGAGCTCGGCGCCGAACTGGTGGAACTCGCGGAGCCGCCCCGCCTGCGGCCGCTCGTAGCGGTACGCCGAACAGAGGTAGTACGCCTTGAAGGGCAGAACGCCGCCCTGCAGGCCGTTTTCGAGAAAGGCGCGCGCGACCCCCGCCGTTCCCTCGGGGCGCAGCGTGATGCTTCTGCCGCCCTTATCGAGAAAGGTGTACATCTCCTTGGTGACAACGTCCGTCGTGTCCCCCACCCCGCGCGAAAAGAGCTCGGTGTGTTCGAAAACGGGCGTTCTGATCTCCTTGAAGCCGTACCCTTCCGCCGTGACCCGCGCCACGTCCTCGATGTATTGCCAGATGTGGGACTCGGAAGGCAGCACGTCCTTCGTGCCCTTGGGAATGTTGATCATAAAAACTCCTTGGTATGGTTTTGGTTGGATGTTGCCGTGGGACAAAGCCCTTTTGCGAGGCCACTTTTCGCGGAGCTCTTTCGCCCCACCCCCTACCCCCTCCCGCGGAGGGGGCTTATAGGAGGAATTACAGTACGTACTTCTTCAGATCCCTGTCTTTGGTGATCTTGGAGAGGTGATCTTCGACATATTTGCGGTCGATCTCCACCGTGACGACGGGATAGTCGCCGCCGCCCGCGTTGTAGGAGATGTCCTCGAGCAAAAATTCCATTACGGTGTGCAGCCTGCGGGCGCCGATGTCCTCGCTTGTCAGGTTGATGTCCTCGGAGATCTCGGCGATGGCCTCGATGGCGTCGGGCGTGAATTTCAGATCGATGTTGTCTACGGCGAGCAGTACGGCGTATTGCTGCGTAAGCGAGTGCTCGGTGTTCGTGAGAATGTTGACGAAATCTTCCTTGGTGAGCGACTTGAGCTCCACCGAAACAGGGAACCGCCCCTGCAGCTCGGGGATGAGATCTTCCACGCGGGAGACGTGGAAGGCGCCCGCCGCGATGAAGAGCATGTAGTCGGTTTTCACGGCGCCGTACTTCGTCATGACGGTGCTCCCCTCGACGATGGGAAGGATGTCCCGCTGCACGCCCTCGCGGGAGACGTCCGCCCCCGAAGTGTTGCCCTTGCCTGCGATCTTATCGATCTCGTCGATGAAGATGATGCCGTCGTTCTCGGCGCGGCGGAGCGCTTCTTCGGTGACGGCGTCGTCGTCGATGAGCTTTTCCGCCTCCTCCTCGATGAAGAGCCGCATCGCCTCTTTCACGGTGATCTTGCGGCGTTTGCGCCTCTGCGGGAGCATTTCGCCGAAGATGGAGCCGAGGTTGATGGCCGCCCCGCCCGGCACGAGCTCCATGTTTTTAAGCTCGTCCTTGACGTCGGCCTCGATGACGAGGTTATCGAACACGCCCTTGCGGAGCGACTCCGTCAGGTTGGCCTCGAATACGTCGCGCGCCGTCTCGCCGCGGTCGGCCTTTTTGAGCTCGGCGAGGATCTTCACCATCTTCTTTTCGGCGGCGTCCGTCGCCTTGACGCGAACTTCCGCCGTCTTTTCGTCCTTGACGAGCCGCACGGCGCACTCCACGAGGTCGCGCACCATGCCCTCCACATCCTTGCCGACGTAGCCTACTTCGGTGTACTTGGTCGCCTCCACCTTGACGAAGGGCGCCTTGACGAGCTTTGCAAGGCGGCGGGCGATCTCCGTCTTGCCCACGCCCGTGGGACCCTTCATGATGATGTTTTTGGGCGTGATCTCATCGCGGAGCTCGGGCGAGAGCTGTGCGCGGCGGTAACGGTTGCGCAGCGCGATCGCGACCGCCTTTTTGGCCTCGTCCTGCCCGATGATGTGCTTGTTGAGTTCGTTTACGATCTGTTTGGGTGAAAGATTCATATCAATACCTCGTTGTTTTGTTTTTGTCCCGCCCTCTTTTGCATAGAGGAATGGCGGGGGCGTTTATTGCCGAGCCCAAGGCCTACCCTTTTCCAAAGGGGAGGCTCCGCCGTAGGCGGTGGTGGGGATTGGACTTTTTTTACGTAATGTGCAACAGAATATCGGCACATACTCCGTCGAAATTCCGCTTGATGTCAAGGTTGGAATATCGCAAAACGGTAAATCCCAGCGACGAAAGAAATTCATCTCTTTTCCGATCGTACCGCTCTCCCTCGTCCTCGTAGTGCTGCGATCCGTCCAACTCGATCACAAGTTTATGCTTTGCGCAATAAAAATCGGCAATATAATTTCCGATTACTTTTTGTCTGCAAAAGTGACAGGGCTGTTTTTTCAGAAAGCCGTACCACAGCTTGTTTTCCTCCTTCGTTGCGCGTTTACGGAGCAGCGTAGCACGATCGCTCAAATCGGAATTGTGGAATTTGGTTGTCATATCGCCATCCCCATCCGTCACGGCTTATGCCGTGCCACCTTCCCCTTCCCCGGAAGGGTAAGGCTTTCGTCGAGCCACTACCCCTTCCCAAAGGCGCTTATTGCCGAGTCCAAGGCCTACCCTTTTCCAAAGGGGAGGCTCCGCCGCAGGCGGTGGTGGGGATTGGATAATTCGCTCGCCATCCCCATCCGTCACGGCTTACGCCGCGCCACCTTCCCCTTCCTCGGAAGGGTAAGGCTTTCGCCGAGCCGCTACCCCTTCCCAAAGGCGCTTATTGCCGAGCCCAAGGCCTACCCTTCCCCAAAGGGGAGGCTCCATCGTAGGCGGTGGTGGGGATTGGACAATTCGCTCGCCATCCCCATCCGTCACGGCTTACGCCGTGCCACCTTCCCCTTCCCCGGAAGGGTAAGGCTTTCTACACCGTTTCACAAATGATGTGATCGTTGGTATACACGCAAATCTCGCTGGCGATCTTGAGCGACTTTCTCGCGATCTCCTCGGCGGAAAAATCGGTGTTCTGCGCAAGGGCGCGCGCCGCCGCGAGGGCGTAATTCCCGCCGCTGCCGATGGCGCAAATGCCCTCGTCGGGCTCGATCACCTCGCCCGTGCCGGACAAAATGAGCAGCGTATCCTTATCTGCCGTGATCATCATGGCGTCGAGCTTGCGGCCGATCTTATCGCTCCTCCACAGGTCGGCAAGTTCCACCGCAGAGCGCATGAGATTTCCCGCAAACTTATTCAGCATGCCCTCGAAGCGCTCCGAGAGGGAGAAGGCGTCCGTCACCGACCCCGCAAAGCCCAAAATGACCTTTCCGCCGTAGATGCGGCGCACTTTTATTGCCGTATTTTTGAACACGACGCTCTCGCCCATGGTGACCTGTCCGTCACCCGCGATCGCCGTGACGCCATTCTTTTTGACGGCGCAAATGGTTGTTCCCCGAAATTCCATGTGTTACTCCTCCGCCCCGCAGGGCATACAGTCTCTTTTTATTTACCCGAAAATGCAGGCGTTCAAACGCCTATTTTTTGAGACGGGCGAGCGCCTCTTTGGCATTATTATTCCCCTGCGCGGCCGCTTTTTCATACCACTCGATCGCTTTTGATATATCCCGCGGCACACCGTGACCATATTCATAGCAAAAACCGAACCAATCCTGCGCCACCGCATTCCCTTGTTCTGCGGCCTTACGGTACCACTCTACCGCTTTTTTGTAATTCTGCGGCACGCCTTGACCGTTTTTATAACAATTGCCGAGATTGAACTGCGCCGCCGCATGCCCCTTCCCCGCAGCTTTCGTGTACCATTCCACCGCCTTTTCATAATCCTGCGGCACGCCTTCTCCGTTGTAATAGCAATCGCCGAGATTCTTCTGCGCACCAGCATGCCCTTGCTCCGCGGCCTTGCGGTACCACTCTACAGCTTTTTCGTAATCCTGCGGCACGCCACGGCCATAATAATAGCAATTGCCGAGATTATTTTGCGCCACCGCATTCCCCTGCGCGGCAGCTTTCGTATACCACTCTACCGCTTTTTCGTAATCCTGCGGCACACCTTTTCCGTCGTAATAGCAATCGCCGAGATCGTTCTGCGACCACGCATGCCCCTGCGCGGCAGCCTTGCGGTACCACTCTACAGCTTTTTCGTAATCCTGCGGCACGCCTTTTCCGTTGGCATAGCAAACGCCAAGACTGTTCTGCGCATACACATATCCGAGATCGGCAGCTTTGCGGAAATATTCGACCGCCTTAGCTTTGCGGAAATATTCGACCGCCTTATTGTAATCTTTTGAGTTGTAATACCTTCTTCCCTCCGCATAGAGTTTCTCTGCGGGAAGTTGGGGCTGGGCGGGGGCGGGGGCGGGCTTCGGTTGCGGCGCGGGTTCAGGCGCAGGGGCGGGCTTGGGTTGCGGCGCGGGTTCAGGCGCAGGGGCGGGTTTCGGTTGCGGTGCGGGCTGCGCTTCTACTTGCTGGGCGGGTTTATCCAAGCCGTACTTGTGTTTGATGAGCCGTTCCAACACGTCCTCGCAAGTGCGGGCGTACTCCAAATTCTCGAAGAACGCCTCCAGGAGGATCTTGGCGCCCGTCGTCGTCTTGCCGCTGTCGCTCGCGGGGCGGTACTCCACGCGGTAGATATCCGCGCGGTGTTCACGCAGGTAGGGAAGCTCCACGGCGAGCGCGTCGCACGAGCGGTCGCGCGAATATTGGGTGGAGACGAACACCACGCTCTTGCAGTTGCGCATGGCTGTTTCGAGCAAACGCTGATAGTTTTCCGCCGCGCCCTTGCCGTGGCGAAGGTTGCGGAGCGCCACAAAGCAGCTCAACCCTTCCCCCTCCAAAAAGTCGGTAAGGGCGTTGACTTCCGCCATGTCCCTGCTCGAATAGGCGATGAACACGTCCCGCGGGAGATCGGCATCGTACACGCCGTTATCGAGCTTCTCCGCCTCCTTTTCGGTGCGGGTGAGATAGCCCGTGTACTCCCCGCTCGTGAACACGCCGGCGACGTGCGCACGCTCCAAAAACGCCTTGAAGGCGACGAGGTTGCGCTTTGTGAGCGAGGAAAGCATGAACTCGCAGACGTCCATAAGGAACATCTTGCCCTGCACCGCGGCATTGACGCCGTCGAGAAAGCCGTTGACGACGCGGGCGTCGTCGTTGCAGGCGGCCTCGTAGAAGCTCGCCAAAAAGTCGTCCGGGGCGTATTTTTTGACCTCGGTCGCCCCCCTTTTCAGCTGTTCGCTGCTGATATTCTCGGCGTGCGCCGCGTCGTACAGCATGCGGCGGGCGTGGGCGAGCGCCTCCTGCTTGGCCGTTCCCAACGCATCGAGCAGCGCTTCCTGCTCATCGAGAAATTCGGCGACAAACTCCCTTCCGCAATGCGGGCAAAACGCACCCCCATTCCGCGCTTCGAGCTTATCCCCTCCGCAGCACGGACACATCATCGTTGCAAGTTTCATATCTCTTCTCCTTTTGTGTTTTTCTCTTTCTTTTGTGCTTTTCTCGTTCAAAGCCCCAGCGTGCGGGCGTATTGCCCGATCTCCCGCAGGGCGCGCTCGGCGAGCAGGCGGCGGCGCTGCTTCTTATCGCGCACGTTCCCGAAGCCGACCGAAAGAATGCCGTAGTTGGCGTTCATGGGCTGAAAATCGCCGTTCGGGGCGGCGATGTAGTGCGAAAGCGCCCCGCAGACGGTGGCCGACGAGGGGACGACGGCCGCCTTCCCGTTCAGTTTCCGCCACAGGTGAATGCCCGCGAGAAGCCCGCTCGCCGCGCTCTCGACATACCCCTCCACGCCCGTCATTTGCCCAGAAAAGAACAACATGGGGTTGGATTTTGCAGAAAAATCGGCGTTCAGAATTTGCGGCGAACGCAAGAACGTGTTGCGGTGCATCACGCCGTAACGTTCGAACTCGGCGTGCGCGAGGGCGGGGATGATGGAAAAGACCCGCTTCTGTTCGCCGAACTTCAGATTGGTCTGGCAGCCGACGAGCCCGTAGCACGTGCCCGCGGCGTTTTCGCGGCGAAGTTGCAGCACGGCGTAGGGGCGGTTGCCTTCGCCGTCGCGCAGCCCCACCGGCTTAAAGGTGCCGTACCGCAGGGTGTCCGCCCCGCGCGAGGCCATCACCTCGACGGGCATGCAGCCCTCGAAGATCTCCCCCCTTTCAAAGGTGTGCGGTGTCGCCCGTTCCGCCGTGACGAGCGCGTGCACGAACGCCTCGTACTCCTCCTTGGTGAGCGGGCAGTTGAGATAGTCCCCCGTCCCCCTTCCGTAGCGATCCTGCGTGAACGTCTTGGAGAGATCGACGCTCTCCGCCGCCACAATGGGTGCGGACGCATCGTAAAAACAGAGAGCGTTTCCGTATTTTTGCGAAATTGCCGCAGAGAGCGCGTCCGAAGTGAGCGGCCCCGTGGCGACGATCCCGCGGGCGGGAAGCGCGGTCTGCTCGCGGCAGACGAAGGAGATCTCGGGGCGGGCGCGAAGTTTTTCGGTGACGTAGGCGGAGAATTTCTCCCTGTCTACGGCGAGCGCTCCGCCGGCGGGCACGCGGCTGTTTTCCGCCGCCTCCATCGTGACCGACCCCAGCCGCCGCATCTCCTCCTTCAGAAGGCCGCAGGCGTTGCCGTAGACGTCGCCGCTCTTGAGCGAATTGGAACATACGAGCTCGCAAAACTGCGGGCTCGTGTGCGCCGGGGTATATTTTTTTGGTTTCATCTCGACGAGCGCGACTTGCACGCCGTGCGTTGCGAGAAAGTATGCCGCCTCGCAGCCGGCGAGCCCCGCTCCGACGACCTCGATCATTTATCCTTGTCCTTGGGCTGTTTGGGCGCCTTGTAGGAGCAATCCTTCTCCGAACAGCGCACCGTCCCGCGCGCCGTCTTTACGATGGCGCCGCCGCACAGCGGGCACTTCTCCCCCGTGGGCATATCCCAGCTCTTGAAGTCGCACGCGGGATAGCCGCTGCAGCCGTAGAACGTCTTCCCCGCGCGGGAGCGGAGCTTTAAGGTGGGCTTGCCGCACTTGGGGCAGACTCCCTCCTGCGTCTCCGCCTGCTTTTCCCCGAAGGGAAGGGTGGACTTGCAGGCGGGATAGTTGGGGCAGGCGAGAAACTTGCCGAACCGCCCGCTCTTGATCACCATCATGGCGCCGCACTTGGGGCAGGGGGTATCCGACGTCTCCGCCTCCGCCTCGCTGACGATGTTGGAGCAGGCGGGATAGTTGGAGCAGGCGAGATAGCTGCCGTATTTGCCCATTTTTCGAACCATGGGGTGGCCGCATTTTTCGCAGAGGATTTCCGTCACCTCGTCGCCGTCGGTGCTTGCGCGGCGGAGCTTCTCTTCGAAGGGCGGATAGAACGCGCCGATGATGGAGCGCCAATCCTTGCCGCCGTCCTCGATCTCATCGAGCTTTTCTTCCATGTCCGCCGTAAAGCCGACGTCCATCACGTCGGGGAAGTAGCGGATGAGCATATCGGTGATGCGGTAGGCGACCTCGGTGGGCTTCATGAACTTCCCGTCCTTTTCCACATACTTGCGCTTGGTGAGCACGGAGATGATGGAGGCGTAGGTGGAAGGCCTGCCGATGCCCTTGTCCTCCATCGCCTTGACGAGGGAGGCATCGGTGTAGCGGACGGGCGGCTTGGTGAACTTCTGTTCCGCCTTCAGGGCGAGCTCCAACAGGCGCTCCCCCTCCTTCACGGGCGGAAGCAAGCCCTTCGCTTCGTCCTCGTCGTCCTTCTTCGTCTCGGTGTAGGCGGCGGTAAAGCCCGCGAAGCGCAGCGCCCTGCCGCTCGCCTTGAGCCCGTAGTCGCCGTTTGCGATCTCCATCTGCATGGAATCGTACTGCGCCTCCGCCATTTGCGAGGCGATAAAGCGGTCGTAGATGAGCTTGTATACGTTGAAATGCTTCTTGTCGAGCAATTTCTTCACGGAATCGGGCGTACGGGCGAGGTCGATGGGACGGATCGCCTCGTGCGCGTCCTGCGCCCCCTTCTTCGAGGCGTAATAGTTGGGCTTTTCGGGAACGTACTCCGCGCCGTAATTTTGCGCGATGAACTCCCGCGCGGCCGCCTGTGCGTCCTCGGAGACCCGCGTCGAGTCGGTACGGATATAGGTGACGAACGCGACGTGCCCTTCGCCCTCGAGATCCATGCCCTCGTAGAGGTGCTGCGCCATCAGCATGGTCTCGGGCGCGGACATGCCGAGCTTATTGGAGGCCTCCTGCTGCAATGTGGAAGTGGTGAAGGGCGCGGGCGCATGCGTCTTGACGACCGTCTTTTTCACGGAGGAGACGATGTACTCGCCCGCCTTGAGCGCCGCGAGCGCCTCGTCGGCCTGTGCCTTGTTCTCCACCTTGTACTTCTTGCCGTCCTTTTTCTCGAGCGCCGCCTTGAAGGGCGTGTACTTCTTCCCGAGGTCGTCGAGGTCGGCAGTGATCGTCCAATATTCCTCGGGCTTGAACGCCGTTATCTCCCGCTCGCGCTCCACGACGAGCCGCAGGGCGACGGACTGCACCCTTCCCGCCGAGAGACCGTTCTGGATCTTGTTGTTGAGAAAGGGCGAAAGTTTGTAGCCCACGAGGCGGTCGAGCACGCGGCGCGCCTGCTGGGCGTCCACGAGGTTATAGTTGATCCTGCGCGGGTGCGCGAGCGCGTACTGCACGGCCTTGGGGGAAATTTCGTTGAACTCGATGCGGTTCTCCCCGTCCTCGGGCAGCCCCAAGACCTCCTGCAGGTGCCACGAGATGGCCTCGCCCTCGCGGTCGGGGTCGGTCGCGAGGTACACTTTGCCCGCGCGGTGCGTCTCCTCGGTGAGACGCTTGATGATGTCCTCCTTCCCGGGGGAAGTGACGTACTTGGGTTCGTAATTCTTTTCGACGGCGACGCCCAGCTTCTTCTGGGGCAGGTCGCGGATATGTCCGCCCGACGCGTCTACACGATATTTCCCTTTGAGATATTTGGAAATCGTCTTGGCTTTTGATGGTGATTCAACGATGATGAGATCCATTTCCGACTCCTTGATAAAAAACTTTTATTCGATTACACCGCCGTATAGCGGTTGCCGCCCAATTTGACCGCCGCGCCCTTGAGCTCGAGCGCGGAGAGCACTGCCGCCGCCTCGAACACCCGCATGCCCGCGCGGTCGGCAAGTTCCGCGAGGTGCGTTTCGCCGTTCTCCTTGAGCACGTTCAGAATACGCATTTCCTCGGGACTGAATGCCTGCTGCGGGGAAACTTCCCGCTCCACCCCGTACGCGGAGAGAATATCTTCCGCGGACGTCGCGAGATAGGCTCCCTTTTTGATGAGATCGTTGCACCCCTCCCCCTGCGCCGTGCCGACGTTGTGGGGAAAGGCGAACACGTCGCGCCCGTACTCCGCCGCGCGGCTCGCCGTGATGAGCGCACCGCTCTTTTCGCCCGCAGCGAGGACGAGCACCCCTTCCGAAAGCCCGGCAAGGATGCGGTTGCGCGCGTGGAAGGCAAACTTCGTAGCGCCCTCCCCGGGCAGGTATTCGGTGAGAAGCAATCCGCGGGTGCGGACGCGTTCCTTGAGCCCCGCCTGCGCCGCGGGATAGCACTTATCCAGCCCGCAGGGGAGCACGCTGATAAGATTTCCGCTCTCCAGCGCGCCCATGATGGCCGCGCTGTCGCCGCCCTCGGCGAGCCCCGTGACGACGGCGAAGTGTTCGGCGATCTCCTTTGCCGCCTTCTGCCCGCACGCCGCCGCCCATGCGGGAGCGCGGCGGGAGCCGACGATGCAGAACTTTCGCCGCCCGAGAAGTTCCCGCCTGCCCGCACCGTACAGCGCGAGGGGCGGATCGGGAATGGCCTTCAGGCTCTCGGGATAGTCGGGAGAGAGCAGCGTGACCGCAAAATACCCCTTCTTTTCGAGGGAGGCGATGAACTCGTCTGCCTGCGCGGAGCGGTCTCCCCCGCAGCCCTCGACGGGAAATCCGGAGAAGAGCGCGGCGGGATCGTGCGCGCTCCGCAGTATGGCGACGCGCGTTCTGTCGTCGAGCGAAGCCCGCGAACAGAGCCACAGATATGCCCGTTCCTCCTCCGAATATTGCATGGCATTACCCCAATTTATCGTAGATGCGATAGGAAACCGCCTCGAACACATGGCGGGAAAGAACGTACTCGCTCGCGTCGAGGTCGGCAATGGTGCGCGCCACCTTCATGATGCGGCCGCGCGCCCGCGCCGAGAGATCCATCTTCTCGAACGCAGCCCGCAAAATTTTGTCCCCTTCCTTGTCCAGCGTGCAGAACTCGGCAAGCTCGCGCTCCCCCATCTCCGCGTTGGTGTGGATGGAGAGCCCGGAGAAGCGGTTGCGCTGGACGGCACGCGCCGTATCCACACGCGCCTTCACGTCGGCGGAACTCTCCTTCGTCTCGCGGGAAGTGAGATCGTCGTAGGTGACGTTGTCCACCTCCACCTGCAGATCGATCCTGTCGAGCAGCGGCCCCGAGATCTTTCTGCGGTACGCCCTGATCTCCCCGGGCGAGCACGTGCACACGCGGTCGGCGGAGCCGTAATTGCCGCACGGGCAGGGGTTCATGCTCGCGCAGAGCATAAAGCGCGCGGGATAGGTAAAGGTGCCTCCCGCCCGCGAGACGGTGATCACGCCGTCCTCGAGGGGCTGGCGGAGCGCCTCCAGCGTGGAGCGCTTGTATTCGGGCAGCTCGTCCAAAAAGAGCACGCCGCCGTGGGCAAGCGAGATCTCCCCGGGGTGCACGGTGTGGTTGCCGCCGCCGCACATGGAGACGGTGGTCGCCGTGTGGTGCGGGGTGCGGAAGGGGCGCGCCGTCACGATGCCCTCTTCCCCCAAAATGCCCGCAACGCTATGGATCTTGGTGATCTCGAGCGCCTCTTCGAAGGTGAGATCGGGCATGACGGTGGGAAGGCACCGCGCGAGCATCGTCTTGCCCGTTCCGGGCGGCCCCACGAGCAGCAGGTTGTGCCCTCCCGCGACGGCAA
>CANRFD010000033.1 GCA_947629845.1 uncultured Clostridia bacterium | reverse complement strand
CATCACACGGAGATTGCTTGCCTGCGGGCGGCTTCGCGGCTTACGAGAGGCGCGGCGGCGGAGATGCGGCGGCGGAGATGCGGCGGCGGAGGCGCGGCGGCGGAGATGCGGCGGCGGAGGCGCGGCGGCGGCCTTCGAGCGGCGCGGCGGACGACGGGCAAGCGCGGCGGCTTACAGGCTTTTGGGCGGCGCAATTTGATATTTGGAAGGTTGGCAGAGCGGTCGAATGCGGCGGTCTTGAAAACCGTTGATGGGCAACTATCCGGGGGTTCGATTCCCTCACCTTCCGCCAAAACGGGCGGTCTGGCACAATGTGCTCGGCCGCCCATTTTTATTTTGAACAAAAGCGGCGCGCTCGTTTTAGCCAATCCCCCGCCAAAGTGCCATTTTATAAAATTGGTTTCATAAAAAGATTGATTTAATCTTGGAAATATGTTATAATACGATCGCTATTTTCACTGGTACAATTACTTAAGACAAGGTGCATATGAAAAACTTATTTTTAATTGATGGATTAGCAGGGACGGGAAAATCCGATTGTATTGAATACATCTATGATAAATGCGAAAATTTGAACGCATGCGTTATCAAAAAGTATACAACACGCCCTCAGCGCACAAGAGAAAGCGCAGGAGAACTGAAAAGCGATCTGATATTCGTTACGCAAGCTGAATTTGCTCTTAAGAAGCAGGAACTCGGCGATGATTTTGTGAGCTACTACTATGGAAAACGCGATAAAAAATACGAGTATGGGTTTAATTTGAAAGAAATTGAAAATCAATTGCGCTCCTGCAACAATGTTTTCATTGTCGTTACGGACACTAAAACAATTGAAAACTTGATTAACCGATATGACGCAATTTATAACGTAATTCCGGTTTTCATATTTACCGATACTCAACTCGTTTTGGAGCGATTGAGAAGAGAGAATTATTCGGAGCAGGAGATTGCCGACCGACTCGAAAAAAATGAAATTATTTGGGATGATTATGCATCCCAAAGCATACACATCTACAAGCATACTATCATCAATAATTCCGACAAAACCGACTTCCATCGTCTTATTAAACAACTTCTTGATTACTATAACAAAGAAGTCCCCGGCGCAATCCGTTTCCACAACGGAACAATTATTAAGCTCGGACATAGTATCGCAGGGCATTCTGATAGCATAAAAGACTTTTTGAAGCATCATCCATATGAAAAAAATATTTTTCTAATGATCAAATATCGCAAATCAAATAAAGTTTTGCGCTCGGCAATTAAATCATGGGTACGTGATAAAGGATATAACTGTGTGATAGCCGATGAAAATGAGTTGACCAATGATGTTTATAATCCAATAGCTCTATCTTATGTCTGCAAGTATGGGATCGTCGTATTCGATGAGCCAGAAGAAAACAACACATATAGCCCCAATGTTGCTTATGAGTTGGGAAGTATGCAGGCGCAATTTAAGAATTGCTTAATTGCAAAATCAAAAAGCTTGGAGGGCAAAAATTTCTTTGACATTCTAAAGGATAATGTAAATACATATGAAGATGAGGACGACCTTGAACCTATTATAAAACAATGGATTGACAATTTGGAAGATTCGTTTTAAGTTATCAATGCTAAGCCAAAACAGGCGGGGCGCAGATGCGCCCCGCCTGATGTTAAGTAATATACCATTCATATGTAATACACCACTCGTAATGGGATAAGTGCGGGGATTGGGGGGATCGGAGGCGGAAGGGTTCATTCAATATATTTTATGACCTTGGCGGGGACGCCGGCGACGACGGCGGAGGCCGGGACGTCCTTGGTGACGACGGCGCCTGCGGCGATCACCGCTCCGTCGCCCACCGTGACGCCGGGCAAGACGGTGACGTGCGCGCCGATCCAGACCCTGTTCCCGATCTTTACGGGGGCGGGCTGCATATTGCCGCGGCGTTCGGGGCGCAGGTCGTGGTTGAGCGTTGCGATGACCGTTTGCTGGCCGATGAGCACGTCGTCGCCGATGTAAATTCCGCCCTGATCCTGAAAACAGCACCCCTCGTTGATGAACACCCGCTTCCCGACGGTGATGTTCATGCCGTAATCGGTGTGAAAGGGCGGGAAGAGCCCGAACGTTTCGTCATATTCCTGCCCGATGAGCTCGAAGAAAAGTTTGCCGAGTTCGTGCGGCGTGTGGTACGAACTATTGATCTCGGCGGTGTATTTGAGCGCCCGCTGCGCCATTTCGTGCATGTGAAGGTGCGCCTCGGAGCCCACCTCGATGTACGTCCGCTTTTTCATTTCCAAAAGAAATTGTTCCCTGTCCATATCGTCCTCTCTTTATAGAATTATTTTTCCGCGAACGGTCAAGCGCCGCGGGACACCGTATTGATAAGCGAGACGAGCGCAACGACGGCGGTGACGGCCGTCTCCATGGCGATCGCGTCCTCGCATTTGATGTGGGTGACGTGGTCGGCGAGTTTGACCGTCTTTTTGGCGTAGCCGCGGACGTCGTCGTACCTGTCGCCCTTCAGCGTGTGGCGCAGGAAGCACTCCAACATGCCGAAGGCGTCGGCGGGGCCGATCTTCCCCTCTTCGTCCATCTCCCTGCGAAAGACTTTCTGCGCGAGCAGGATGCAGATCTCCCGCGCGGCGACGCCGACCTGATTGAAGGAAAACCTGTCCGAAGCGAGCGCAGCATCGTGCAGCAGCTTGCATGTTCCCGCATCGACGTCCGGCCAATTCGTGTGCAGATATTGGGAAAAATTGCCCACGAAATCGGGGGAATCAAGGAAAAGGAGCACGGCTTCCATTTTCCCGAAGCGGAACGGGTTGACGCGCACGATCCCCTGTGCGTCGGTCAAAAACAGACCGCCGCAGAGGTCGTCGATCATCTGCGAAAGGCTCGGGCTGTACGGAAAGACCATCGCCTGCAGCGCACAAAGGCAGGAGATGACCGCGTCCGCCTCGCCGCGCGGCACGCTGACATCGCTGTGGCGGTTGAACTGCACGGCGACCGTCGAATAAAAATGCTGCAGCTGCCTGACGGTATCTGCAATTTGCCGCATGGCGCGGCCGCCTCTGCCCACCGTAGCGATTGTCATGTTCTCACTCCTTATTCACATAGAAGCGCCTGCAATCCTCCACGCGGAAGCAGCCCAAAACGCCGCTGATCCAAGTGCCGGTATCGAGGTGGATCTTGTAGTAATTTTCGACCCCATTCCCGCATTTTTCCTCGCGGGGGTAGCATTTTATCTCCGGCGCGAAGCCCAAATTTACGGTGGGCGTGTGCCCGAAAAAGACGCACTTTCCGCCGCGGGGCAGGACGCCGGGATCCTTGAAAATGCGGTCGTAGACGAGCTGTTCGGGGGAGGCCTCCTTGAGCGGCAGGATGCGCCCCTCCCGATCGAGCGGCGCGCCGGCGTGGACGCAGATGTAGTTTTCCGCCTCGTAATAATAGGGCATCGCCTCGAAGCGGTCGACCGTCTCCCAGTCGAGAAGTTCGCCGTCGTCGGGGAAATATTTTTGCAAAAACCGCAAAACGCTGTCGAAATCGGCGGGGGAACGCTGCAAAAGCCCCCAATAATATTTGAGAAAGGCGTACTCGTGATTGCCCGCCAACAGCACGGCGTTTTTCATGGAAAACAGCAGCTGCGCGAGGCGGATGGAGTGCCGCCCCTTTTCGACAACGTCCCCGCACGAGATGAGAAGGTCGGCGTCCGAGAAGCGCACCTTGTCCATGAGCCTGCAGAACAACTCGTATTCGCCGTGGATATCCGAGAGGATGTAGGTCATAAAACCCCCGTAAACCGCAAAAATCGGGCGCAGAACGGCCGTCTGCGAGCCTTTCGCCAATGATTGTATCACGGACGGCGCGGAATTGCAAGCGCGGAGCCCCCCTCTGCCGCGTTTTTTGTTCTCCCCTATCGCTCTCCGCGCCCGCCTGAAGGCGTTCAAAGAAACCGAACACAAAAAAATCCGCGCCGGCGGAGACCCGTGGGCGCGGAGCTTTTGTGCATAAATTACACGATGCGGATGTCCATATCCGTCTGGATGACGCCGATCGTGTTGAAATCGGGCGTAAGGAAGATCTCGCCGGAGAGCTCCTCTTCCGCCTTGACGTACACCTCCTGCTCGCCGACGCGGCAGACGGCGAACTTCTCGGCGCCGTAGTCCAAAATGCGTTCGACGGTCGCGGGAATACCCGTCTCCCCGGGAACGAGGCCGTACGGCGTGCACTCGAAGCTCAAAGCCGTTTCGAACACGCGCTTTGCGGTGAGCGCGGCGATCAGTTTGGAGGTGATGAACGCGGGCGCGGGGAACTCCACTCCCTCGATCGAGAGGTAGAACTTGATGACCTTCTTGTTCTTTTTCTTGCCCTTCACCTCGACCTCTTCCGTCTCCTTGCGCTTGGTCATCTTGCCCTCGAAGCGCATTTTCAGCGGCATGGGGTGAACGATCTCCTGCTCGCCGCGGCGGATGGCGATCTTCTTCATGTCGATGCCGACGCCCGCCTCGACGCCCTCGCCGGGCGCGACCGCAAACAGACGGCGGCCGCCGAGCTCGAGATTGCACAGCTCGAGCTCCCCTGCCTTCTCCGTGCCGACGACCTTCGCCTTGATGGGGCCGCCCGCATAGATGGCGTCGCTGGGGATGAGAAGTTCGCCCGCGCCGTCCTCGCACGCGATCGCGGGAGGAAGTTCGACCGTCTGCCCGAGGAAGTTCAGCTTGCCGCCTTCGACTTCGCAGTCGAGGTAGTTGTACTCGGGAACGCGGGGCAGGATGCTGACCTCCGTCTCCTTGTCGAAGAGATGGATGCGGTCGAGGTCGAGCGCCGCCTCCGCGACGTCGCCCGAGACGAGATCGACGTCCTCCCTGCACTTGATGATGATGCGGGTCGTGCTCTCGACATAGCCGTCCCCTTCCATATTGATGTCGCCATAGACGAGCGTCTCGTTGCCGAGCTCCTCCTTGTGCGATACCTTGAACGGGATGCGAGCGTCTGCCGTCTTGAGCGTTTCGGGGTCGATGGAGAAGTTCTCCGCGCGGAGCCCGATGACGACCTTCTTTTCCCCGTCGAGATAGTCGGGGCGCGTCTTGTAGAAATAGGAATAGGGAACGGTGATCTCCGCCTCGGAATGGTCGAAGCGGATGCGCACGCTGTTGCCCTCCTTCTTTAATGTGCCCTCGAAGAAGTTCATCTGCGGCGTGCCGATAAAGCCCGCGACGAACTTGTTCCCCGGGTAATTGTAGAGGTTCTTGGGCGTATCGATCTGCTGTACGAACCCGTTCTTCATGACGACGATGCGGGTGCCCATCGTCATGGCCTCGATCTGGTCGTGCGTGACGTAGATGAACGTCGTGTTCAGCTTGGCGTGCAGCTTGGAGATCTCGGCGCGCATCTGCGTGCGGAGCTTGGCGTCGAGGTTGGAGAGCGGCTCGTCGAGGAGCATGACCTTGGGCTCGCGGACGATCGCCCTGCCGAGGGAGACGCGCTGGCGCTGGCCGCCCGACATCTCCTTGGGCTTTCTGCCGAGGTATTCGGTGATGCCGAGGATCTCGGCGGCCTCGAGCACGCGGCTGTTGATCTCCTCCTTGGTGAACTTGCCGTTGGGGTGCGCCTCGTCGCGCGGGATCCTGCGCAGCCGCAGACCGAATGCGATGTTCTCGTACACCGTCATGTGCGGATAGAGCGCATAGTTCTGGAACACCATGGCGATATCGCGATCCTTGGGCTCCATGTCGTTTACGACGAGGTCGCCGATGGAGAGTTCGCCCGCGGTGATGTCCTCGAGACCCGCGATCATGCGGAGCGTCGTGGATTTACCGCAGCCAGAGGGGCCGACAAAGACGATAAATTCCTTGTCGGCGATCTCCATGTTGAAGTCGTTGACCGCCTTCACGCCGTTGGGGTATACCTTATAAATGTGTTTCAAACTTAAATTTGCCATCTTTGTATCCTAACCTTTTTAGAATTTTCGTTTTTTAAGCGAGTATAGCTATGGAGAATCCCGGCATCGAGAGCGAAGAACCGCTTCCTCCCACGCTGCCGCTGACGCAAATGCTTTGCTTGAGTTCGCCCGTGAGCCCCTTGACGCCGACATTGCCAGACGTGAAGTTGATCACGACCGTGACCGAGGTATTGTTGTACGTCTTTTTTACGGCGAGCACGCCTGCATTCTCGCATGGAATGCGTTCCGCCGTGCCGCGCATGATCGCGGGGAAGGCGTTGCGGGCGCGGTTGCATGCCTTGTAGTAGTTCAGGATGCTGTTCTCGTCCGCGAGCTGCTTTTCCACGCTGTCAAAGACGTAGTATTCGAACGTCTTGCTCGCGCCCGGGGGAATGATCGCCGCCGTATCGTCCGTCCAGCGCATCCCGACGCGTTTTTCGGGGTCGTTGGCGGAGCCGAGCATGCCGATCTCGTCGCCGTAATAGGTGAACGTGTTGCCCGTGTACATGGAGAGCAGCCCGTAGGCAAACTTGATGCGCTCCTCCTGCCGCATCAGAACGCCGGCGATACGCGCCGTGTCGTGATTGCACAGGAAGGGTGCGGGGATGTACCCGTTCGCCATGGACACGACGGACTGCATCGAGGAGAAGTAGCGCTCCGCCGCCGCGGCGGGATCTGCCTCGATGGGACGCATCGCCTCGGAGAGCGCCTGATTGACGTAGCCGTTTGCGCCCTGTGCGGGGAAGCAGAAGAAGCTGTCTGCGCCGCTCGTGTAGAACTGTTCGATCTCCGATGTCGCCGCCCAATCTTCGCCGACGATATAGGCGTCGGGGTTGTGCTTTACCGCCTCTTCCTTGATCCAGCCCGTAAATTCCGCACTCGCCGCCGCGTCGCCGAAGTAGTAATAGCGCACGGCGTCGAGACGGAACCCGTCTACCCCCTTCTCCATCCAGAATGCGATGATGTCGGCGAGGTTTTCGCGCACGGCCTCGCAATCGAGGTTGAGATCGGGCATGCTGTCCGCGAACTGCGCCTCGGCATACACGTTGCCGTATTGGCGGTAGCCCGCCTTGGGCGTCGTGGAGAAGTTGTAGTAGTTGAAATAGGGATCGGATGTGTTCCACGACCGCGCTGCATTGAGCGCCGACTTGAACCACGGGTGATTGTTGGACGTGTGGTTGACGACGAGGTCGATGATGACGCGGATGCCCTTGCTGTGCGCAGCCGAGAGCATCTCGTCGAAATCGGCCATCGTACCGAGTTTGGGGTTGATCGCCTTGTAGTCGGTGACGTCGTAGCCGTGGTAGCTTCCCGTCGGATTGATGGGCATGAGCCAGATGCCCGTATAGCCCATATCGCGCACATAGTCGAGCTTTTGGGTGACGCCCTTCAAGTCCCCTACGCCGTTGCCGTCGGAATCGTTGAAGGAGTACACAAAGATCTCATAGTAGTTGTCGTATGAGTCGTCCACGATATTCTCCTCGGGGAGCGGCAACGTTCCGCACCCGCCGAGCAGAAAGACGAGCCCCAAGAGGAGCGCCGGGATCATTCTCAAAATGCGCTTCATCGCTTACCCCTTTACGGAACCGCCCGTGACGCCCTCGACATAGTACCGCTGCAGCAGGAAGAACAGGATGGTGATGGGAAGAGAGACGACGACCGCCGCGGCGCAGAAGCGCTGGAAACTATCGCTGTACGCCGTGAGCTGTTCGCGCTGGATCATGTCGCGCAGGCCGACCGCAACGTTCCAATAGCTGGGGTCGCCGTTGGCGATCAGGGAGGCGAACATGTACTCTCCCCACGGCGCCATGAATGCCGTCAGGATGGTATAGATGATGATGGGCTTGGAGAGCGGCAGGATGATCTTGAAGAACACCGTATGGCGGCTGGCGCCGTCGATCCGTGCCGCTTCGTCGAGGGATTTCGGAATGGTATCGAAAAATCCCTTACAGATGTAGTACCCCATGCAGGAGCTTCCGACGTATACGAGGATGAGCCCCACAATGCTCATGTTCTGCGTCAAGCCGAGGAGCTGGAGCAGGAAATACATCGCCGTCATAGACATAAATCCCGGGAACATGCCGAGGATGAGCATAAGGTTCATGAGCGGCTTTCTCATCTTGAAGCGCAGGCGGGAGAGCGCGTAGCTCGTGACGAGCACGATGACCGTCTGGATGACCGTCACGCAGACGGAGATGAGCAGCGTCCTGCCGTACCAGTTGAGAAAGTTGTACGAGCCCGTGGAGACGACTTCGCCCGTCGAAGAGCTGACGCCTTCGTTTTTGAAGAGGCGGATGTAATTATCGAACGTCCACTGCTTGGGGAAGAAGTAGTTGGTCGTCGCGCCCGGTTCGCCGCGTAGCGACTGCAACACGAGGAACACGAACGGGATCAGCCAAATGACGCTGATGACGACAAGGATCACGTAAATGACGCCGTTGGTCGTACGTTCGACTGCCTTTTTACTGCGGAATTTCTTTGCCATTACATGAAGTCCTCCTCGTTTTTTACCGATGCGGAGCGGTTGTACGTCACGAGCGAGATGATCGCGGTGATCAGGAACATCAAAATACTGATGACCGAGGCGACGCCGTACGTCTTCTTATCCATGATGAGTTTGTAGAGCCATGTGATGAGAAGGTCGGTTTCGCCCGCGCCGCCCGTGCCGACGGCCGTCATGACGGGGCCGCCGCCCGTGAGCAGGTAGATGACGCCGAAATTGTTGAGATTTCCGACGAAGTTGCTGATAAGGTAGGGCGTGGTGACGTGCAAGACGTAGGGCAGCGTGATCTTGAAATACTGCCGGAAGGCGCCTGCGCCGTCGATGCGAGCCGATTCGTACAGGTCGGCGGGAATGTTCATGAGAATGCCCGAGACCATGAGCATGGTGTACGGGATGCCGATCCAGATGTTGACGACGATGATGGTGACCTTCGCGCCGATGCCGTCGGTCAGGAACTTGATGGGCGCGCTTATGATGCCCCACTTTTGCAGCAGCGAATTGATGATGCCGTAGTCGCCGAGCATCTGCGACATCAGAAGCAGCGATACAAACTGCGGGACGGCGACCGTCATGATGAGCACGGTGCGCCACAGCTTTTTGAGCTTGATCCCCTTCTTGTTGATCATGATGGCGACGACCATGCCCAAAATGTAGTTGGTAAAGGTGGCGAAGAACGCCCAGATGACCGTCCACAGCAGAATGGAGCCGAACACCGCGCCGAACTGCGTGCCGCCCGAAAGGCTGCCGCCGAATACCGCTTGGAAGTTGGTAAAGCCGTTCCATTGGAAGAGGTGCGCGGGCGGCATGTGCTCCATGTCGTAGTTGGTGAAGGCCACGAACACCATGAAGATGATGGGAAAGATCGTGAAGATCACAAGCCCGAGGAGCGGAATGGCGAGGAGCGTTTTATGGTACTGCCCGTCGGCAAAGGAGTGGATGTCGTCCTTTGCGGTGGGAAGCGCCTGCCCCGCCTCTTTCATCTCCTGTGCGCTGTAGGCTGCCTTGATGTTGCAGTACCACGCGTACGCAAAGGCGATGATGAAGAACATGGTGAGAATGCCGTACAGGAGGATGAGCAAGCTGTTGTCGCCGACGGCCTGCGGAACGAGGTGTTCCACGCCGTCCGGGCCGACGACCCAACCGCCTGCCGTCGTCTCGGTGTAGCCGGGGCCGCCGAACAGGGCGAGCTGGCCGGCGCCGAACAGCGCCATGAACAGGATAAACAAAATTTCGAACACGAGGTAGAACAGGCCGCGCATGATCTGCCCGCGCGCGAGCTGCCCGAACCCCATAATGACGAAGGAGACCCTCGTCTTCCAGTCGCCGTTTTTTAAGGCGATCCAGAGTTTTTTGAAGATACCCGAGAAGGCGTTCCAGAAGCGGAGCGCGAGCGCGGGGATCGTCACCGTGAAAAAGCGCAGGAATACAGCGGGCAACTTCTGAAAGAAGGAGACAAAGTTATGGCAGAATTTCTCCCACCCGCTCATTCCGAGATATTCTATCTCCGTAACTACCCTTTTTTGTGTTTTTTCCATATCTTATCTCCGAATTTGCAAAGCGGGGCAAAGGAGACCTTTGCCCCGCCTGCCGAACCAACGTTATGCGGTTGAAGTTGTAACTTATTCTGTGGTTTCCGTCTTGACTTCCGCCTTCAACGCTTCCACGAGCTGAACGATCCTTTCCTGAAGGATAGCGGGATCGGCCGTCGTGTCGAGGCTCTTCATCGCTTCGCCGAACGCGCCGACTTCATCCCAATAGCTCTGCGGCATGGAGGTCTGAATGACGGACGCTTCCGCGATCTGCTTCATCATCGTAGCGACAGCGAGATTTTGCTGCACTTTGGGCATTGCGGCGACCGTGAGATTGGACGGGCCGATGCCGTTGTCGTCGAAGCGCTTCTCCTGCATCTTGGCGCCGGAGAGGAATGCTGCGAGCTTGTGCGCGTCCTCGGGGTGCTTGGAGTAGGCGTTCACGCCGTACAGCTTGCAGCCCGCGAAGGAATACCAGTCGTAGGTGTTGCCGTCGAGCTCGCTCGTCCACTGCGGGAGAACGGTCGCGCCGTAGTCGTCGCCGAGCGCGGTCTTGATGGCGTCGCCCTTCCACGTGCCGCGGATGCAGGCGCCGAAGGTGCCGGCCGTCAGGGAGTTATCGATGATGGTGTCGTCGCCCGTCTTTACAAAGGCGCCCTTCTGCAGGATATAGCCGAGTTCATAGCCGCCGAGCACGCCGTAGGAATAGTCGCTGTCGGGAGCCTTTTGGTCGAGGTTGGTTTCCACCTTGACGACCTTGGTGCCCTCGTAGGTGACTTCGTACTTGCCGCCCGCGCCGTAGGCGAGGGACAGCGCATACCACGAATTGCCGCCTTCGAATATGAAGTCTTTCCCTGCCTTTTCGCACGCGTCGAGGATCTTATCGATGTCCTTCGCGTCCTCGTCGGAGATGATGTCCTTGTTGTAGTACAGGAAGAAGCCGTTATCCGCCGCGTAGGGATAGCCGTAGTAGTTGTCGCCGAGCTTGCCCGATTCGACTGCCGTGGCGTTATCCGACTGCTTGAGTGCGGTCACGGTGGAGGGAGAGAGCGGAGACAGCGCGCCGATGGAATAGAGGTTGACGAGCTGGTCGTTTGCGAATGCAAACACGTCTGCGCCCGACTGCGGGTCGTTGCTCATCATGGAGTAGCCGTCGCCCTCGCCGCAAACGCCCACCGCGATGTCATAGGTGATATCGGGATTTTCCGCTTTGAACTGCTCGATCATCTTTTGCAGGGATACCTGTTGTGCGGAGGGTCCCCACACGGTAAGTTCGGGTTGGGATTCGCCGCAAGCCGCAAAGCCGACGACGCCCGACGCGATGAACGCACCGCATACGATTGCTGAAAGAATTTTTTTCATAATTTACCTCCTTGAATTTGATAGATCAGTCCGCTTTGGGAGTGATCGTGAAGTTGCCGGCCTCGAGATCGAACGTGACGATATAAACGCCCGCCGTTTCGATGATGCCGTTGTCGCCCGTCGTTGCATCGCTGTACCACTTGTCGATCTGACCGCCGATGACGGATACGACCTTGAGCGCAAACACGCCGCCCGTGATCCAGCTGAAGGTCTCCGATTGAGATTTCGCATCGGGGAAGTTGTACTCGAGCGTGTACTTGCCGTCTGCGCCCTCGTTGAGCTTGGGGGTAAGGCCGTCGACGAACTCGAAGTTGTGCGGTGTGCCCTGCGCGTCGATGAAGGTACCGACGATGTAGTACTCCGCTTCCAACGCCTTAACGCTGAACGTATTCTTCTCGGTATCGACCGTAACAAGGTAGGTGCCGGGCGCAGTGATAGAATAATTGTCACCACCCAAGCAGGAGCCATTCTTTTCTACACCCCAGTTGGGTGCACTCCACTCGATCGCATTCTTCACGATCGTGGCGACCTTGATTTCGAAAGGAGCCTCCGCCGCGGCGGTTTCAACAACGATCGTACCCGTGTAGGTCGTTGAACCTTCGGATACGGGCGTCATCTTGGGGTTGACGCCATCGACATAGCTCCAGCTTGCGCCGGGGATCGTGCCGACGATGGCAAGTCCGTTGTAGGTGGCCGCGATCTCTTCGAAGAAGAGCTTCACCTCGGTGATGCCCTCTGCGTCGCACTCGGTGATGAGTTTGAACATGTAGTTCCCGGCCGCCTTCACCTTGATCTTGCTGCCGTCTTCGCTCGCTTCGAACGTGCGGGCATGCGGCGTCTTGATGTCGGAATCCACCAGCGATTTGGTGCCGTTGGTGACGACGAACTCGTCGCCTTCCTCTACTTCGAGGGAGCCCGTGAACACGTTGTGCTGCGTGTAATCCGCGCTCTTGGTGAAGGTACCGATATCTTCCGTGCCGTCGGTGAACTTCCACGTGCTGGTGTCTTCGACGTAGCCGGCGTTCTCCACTTCCTTGATCGTCGCATAGAGGTTGACGCTCTCCGTAAAGGGAGCCGTGAAATCGAAAGCGGTGTTTTCTTTGTCCTCGAGGTCGGTCACCCACTTATCGAACGTGTAGAAGTCCTTCGTGGTCGTATAGCCGCGCGCCGTAATGGTCGTTCCCGTTATGACGACGGATTTTTCGATCAGCGTCGTGCCGTCTACATCGTACCACGTTGCGAACACGACGTTGTACGCTTCGAGAAGTTCCCACTCAAGGGTGTTCTCGGTATATTCGATTTCGCTGTTGAGCGTGAGCGTGAGTTTGTACTTACCGCTCTGCCCTTCCGAAACTTTAACGTTAGGGATCGAGCCGCCGCCCGGCACGGATTCAAAGATCTGATTGCCCTCTGCGTCCTTGCCTTCGTTTGCGAGGATGTCGCCGCCCATTTGGCCGGCCCACGCTTGATTGTGGATGATGCCGAACTCGTCGCCCTCGTAGAGATCTACCGTGATGACCGCGGTGTTGCCCGTGCGGGTGAACTTCAGGCTCTCGTCGGTGCACGTATTATCCCAGCCTTGTCCATTCCCACTATCGCAGACAGCAAGGGTCCCGAGGCCGTTGCCGCAGAGATAGTAATCGGTCAACGTTTCCGTCGTTCCGCCACCACCGCCCGTGCCGCCCGTGCCGCCTGTACCGCCCGTGCCGCCGCCCGCGGGATCTTCGCCGCAAGCCGCGAACGCACCGAGCGTGCCGACTGCCAGAGACGCTGCCAAGATCATGGCAAGCCACTTTTTGAGTTTCATTGTTGCTTTTTCCTCCGATAAAAAAATTTTTTTGTTTTCGCGGGACTACGCCCGTGTAAGCCGATGAAAATGTGTGTTTTTCTCGCATCCGCCCCGCCCGAAGGCGGGAGCGGACTTGAGTTGGGGGACAGGTAAATGTTTTTCTCCGGTATTTGTTTGCAACAAATACCGCGCAAGGGGGCGCCCCCTTGTTGTGAAATTTTACGAAAATTGAATGATTTTTTCTTTTTGTTTTAGTTTAGCACAAATTTTTTATTGTGTCAACAGTTTTTCGAAAATTGTTTTCAATTTTCACATTTTTCATTTTTTCACATACACGTAGCAGCTCACGCCGTCGATCTGCTGCGCTCCGGAGAGCCCTTCTGCGAGCGCATCCGTGCCCGCCGCCGTGCCGTTGATGCAGAGATCCCACGTGCCCGCAGGCAGCGTAACGCTCTTTGCGGCCTCGTTGGCGTTGTACACGACGAAGATCTCGTCCGTGCCCGCCTTCATCGTGAACGCGACGAGCGCACCGTCCTTCTGCACGCCGGAGATGATGTCCTTCGCCGTCTTGGAGCGGAGCACGGGGTGCGCCTTGCGGAAGGCGATGAGCCCCTTATAGTACAGCATCATGTTGTACTGATCCGAGGTTTCGGTGAGCAAGTTCCACTGAATGTTGTTCACCTCGTCGTCGGCGTTGTAGCTGTTCTCGTTGTAGGTGCCGTCGGCGTTCTTCTTCTGGCGGAGCATCTCCTCGCCCGCCTGCATGA
>CANRFD010000032.1 GCA_947629845.1 uncultured Clostridia bacterium | reverse complement strand
GAGCTTGCGAGCAAGGAGCAGAAGCGGGTCTACCGCGAGAAGGCTGCCGAGATCGACGAGATAAGAGACCAGTTCAACGAACTCAAAGAGGACGGCGTGAAGTATGACTGTTTCCTCTGCGTGAAGGTCTCGGACGAGAACGGCGGAACGACTCAGGACAGCCACGAGGCGTTGAGACTGTACCACCACTTGAAGGAGAGAGGTTTTCACCCGTTCTATTCGGAGGAAGAGATCGGAAGTAGGACGGGCTCAGACTATGAAGCGCTTATTCTGTACGCGCTTTATACCTCGGAATGCATGCTTCTTGTGTGTTATAATGAAGAGTATTTGCAGACGAAGTGGGTGAAGAATGAGTACACGCGTTTTATGGCGATGATCGCCAACGAGGACAAGGAACGGGACGCAATTACCTTTGTGTTCAAGGGGAAACCCATAGAGCGGCTCCCCGGCAAGAGCGGCAAAATTCAAGGAATTGACCTCTCGAGACCAGACGCATATACGCGCATTGACAACTTCGTCGAAAGCCATACGCCCGAGGCGAGGGCGCAACGCGAGGCCGAAAAGTCGCGGAAGAGGCAGGAAGAGGACGCGATGAAAAGCCGTCTCGACGCGATGACGAAGTTGCTTGAAGAGAGCGAGCAGAGAAGAAAGGAAGAGGAAGAAGCGCGGAAAAAGCAGGAAGAATCGAGCCGCCTTGCGGCGCAGAAGCGTGCCGAGGAGGAGGCGGAGCGCCGCCGTGCCGAAGAGGAGGCGAGAAACCGCGAACGCGAAGAGATGCGGGAGCTGTATGCCCAAATGAAGCGGGAACGCGAGGCTGCCGCTTCGACGCCTGCGGCACCCGCGACGCCTGCGGCACCCGCGGCTCCTGCCGCGCCTGCGGCTTCCGCGACCCCCGCGGCACCCGCAACTTCGGCAGCGAATACCTTGTATTCCGTTGTGCTGAAAGAGTGCCCCGACAGCAAAAAGATCGCGGTCATCAAGGCCGTGCGCGAGTTCAACGACTTCGGCTTGGTGGGAACGAAGAAACTTGTCGAAGGGCTGGGCGTAATGAAGGACGAAATGACGTTGGAGGAGGCGACGAGCGCGTACGAGCTCTTAAAGAACGCCGGCGCAACGGCGGAGATCGTACCGATGGCGAAAACCTCGCGCCCGCCCGCAGTGCAGCAGGCGGAAGCGCCGAAGGTGGAAGCGCCGAAGATGAGCGATGAAGAGCGCGCATATCTCCCGCAATTCGAGATCGAAAACGGCGTTCTGAAAAAATACAAGGGAGCGGGGGGCAGCGTTGTCGTTCCCAATATCGTAAAGGAAATCGGCGCGAGGGCATTTTTCGAAAGTGCAATTACGAGCATCAGTATTCCCAGCAGTGTGGCTGCGATCGGCACAGAGGCGTTCAGGGGCTGTAAAAAGCTCAGATCCATCACCATTCCGAGCAGCGTCAAGTCCATCGGTGCGCATGTGTTCAGCTATTGCAGCGAACTCGAACGCGTCGGCCTGCCCGAGGGCATAACGGTAATCGGCCCGGACATGTTTCGGGATTGCGCTGCGCTGAAAAGCATACAACTCCCCCGCAGCTTGACCGCGATACACGGTGCGGCATTCGCTTTCAGCGGACTGACGAGCATCGATATCCCGCAAGGCGTGACTACGATTGGGTCAAGTGCGTTTGGTAGTTGCAAAAAGCTGACGCGGATCGTGCTTCCGCCGAGCCTCGAGAAGATCGAAAGAGAGGCCTTCCAAAGGTGCGAGGCACTGACGGAGATCACCATTCCGTCGGGCGTGACTTTTATAGGCGCGGAGGCATTTTTGGGATGCCACGAGCTGACGAAGATCGACATCCCGCAAGGTGTGACTACGATTGGGTCAAGTGCGTTCTGTTACTGCCCTAAGCTGACGCGGATCGTGCTTCCGCCCAACCTCGAGAAGATTGAAAGAGGGGTCTTCCAAGGGTGCGAGGCACTGACGGAGATCAACATTCCGCAAAGTGTGACCTCTATTGAGCCGGAAGCATTCAGAGAATGCAAAGCGCTTACGGGCATTGCCATCCCGAGCGGCATAAAAACGATTGGAGAAAAAACGTTCCACTATTGCGAAAGTCTTGAGAATGTCGTTATTCCGGAAAGTGTGACCTCCATTGGAAAATCCGCATTCTACAATTGCACCGCGCTTAAAAGCATCGATATCCCCCAAAGCGTGACATCCATCGGGGAGGCTGCGTTCTGTTACTGTATTGGGTTGACAAGTATCCGGGTTCCGCAGCGCATAACGGCGCTTGCGGATGGTATATTCAGAACATGCAGAAATCTTGCGAGCGTTTTCATCCCGCAAGGCGTCACCTCGATCGGAAATTACGCGTTTGAAGGATGCAGAAGTTTGACGGAAGTTCACATTCCCGAAAGCGTAACTTCACTTGGGATGCGCGCATTTTCGGCATGTCATGGCCTTAAACGGATCGAGATCCCCGAAAACGTGACCGAGATCGGCGACCATGCGTTCTCCGATTGCGGCCTCGAAGAGATCAGCTTTGCACCGCAGCCTTGGCAGAAAATATTGGACGAGGGAAACAAAAAACGCATTTTCTACAGCGAATATCGGCAAACGAAAATTACATTCCGGGAAGACCCCGCCATTGTCGCCGCGCGCGTCCGGGAGGAGGAGAGAAAGCAGGCGGAAAGGCTTGAAGCGGAACGGCGCGAAGCGGAACGGCGCGAGGCGGAAAAGCGTGAAGCGGAAGAGCGCATCGCCGCCCAGAAGCGCGCGAAGGCGGAAGCGGCAAAAAAAGCGAGGGAGGCGAAAGAGGCAGAGGAAGCGGCGCATCCGTTTGAAATCAAAGACGGCGTTCTCGTAAAATATATCGGGCCGAACGGTAAGATCGTCATTCCGAACGACATTACGGAGATCGCGCCCCGCGCGTTTTATCAGTGCAGCAAGCATTTGGAAGTCACGATCCCGGGCAGCGTAACAAAGATCGGGAAGGAGGCATTTTACAAGTGCGGTTATCTTTCCGGCGTCGAGATCGTCGGCTCGGGAAAGACGGAGATCGGCGAGAGCGCGTTTTACGGTTGCGGGAAGCTCGCAAAAGTTACGCTCGGGGAGGGCATCGCTTCCATCGGCGAAAATGCGTTCGGCGCCTGTAAAGTGTTGAAGAAAATCGCGATCCCGAACGGCGTTACGACGATCGGTGCGCACGCGTTTTCCGATTGCGAGAAACTTGCAGACGTGAAATGGGGGAAGCGCGTATCGAGTATCGGAGCGGGCGCGTTTATGCATTGTTCTGCGTTGCAGGATCTCACTCTCCCCGAGGGGCTGACCGAGATCGGAGAGGACGCGTTCAGGAGCAGCGGTGTGCAGAGAGTCGTTATACCTTCCTCGGTAATGCAAATCAGAGATCGCGCGTTTTACGATCCGTGGGTTTTTTGCCGCGTTACCGTTACCATTCCCAAACGGTTCAAAGGTTTTATGGGCGCGGGACTCAAAAGGATCTTCGGGGACAAATATAAGAAGGTCACGTTCATCTACACGGATTGACGGACGGCCGCAACAAGATATATATAATAATAGGGGACGGAGCCGAAGTTTCGGCTTCCCGAAGATAAAAATTACCTTGACCCAAACGGAGGAAAATATGGCACTCTCACCAATGATGGAGCATTGGAGAAAAGTCAAAGAGAAGTATCCCGATTGCATTGTGTTCTATCGCCTCGGGGATTTTTACGAGATGTTCTTCGAGGACGCCGAAAAGGCGAGCAAAATACTCGATTTGACGCTTACGGGCAGGGACTGCGGGCTGGAAACGCGCGCTCCCATGTGTGGCGTGCCCTTTCATGCCGCGGATACCTATATTCAAAAGCTCGTGGAGGAGGGGCAGCGCGTCGCCATCTGCGAACAGCTCTCCGACCCCAAGGCGAGCAAGGGCATGGTGGACAGGGACGTCATTCGCGTCGTTTCGGCGGGGACCGTCATCGAGGGCGGCCTTCTCGACGAGAAGAAGAGCAATTACGTCGCCTGCGCCTGCAAGCTCGGCGGGAAATATGCCGCCGCGTGGGCGGACATCACGACGGGCGAATTTTGCGCGGCCGAAGCGGAGAATGCGGAACGCCTCTTGGGGCTGCTCGTCAATCTCTCCGTTGCGGAGATCGTCTGCAACGATGAGCTGCTTTTTGACGTGAAGGGGTGCGCGGAGGTGGAGCGCGGGGCGCTGCCCGCCTTTTCGTGCTATCTTCCGTGGGCGTTCCAGCGCGCTTCCGCCGAAAAAAATCTCAAGGAGCAGCTCTCCGTCGCCTCCATGGACGCGCTCGGGATCGCCGACAGGAACGAGGAGATCGTTGCGGCGGGTGCGCTTCTCGAATATTTGCGGGAGACGCAGAAACATGCGCTAAAAAATATCAATACCCTGCACGTTTCCGACGAGAGCGCGCACCTTATGCTCGATAACGTTGCGCTGCGCAACCTCGAAATTCTCAAAAACAACGCCGAGGGCAAGCGGTACGGGTCGCTTTTGTGGCTGCTCGACAAGGCAAAGACGAGCATGGGCGCAAGAAAACTTTCGGGAATGCTCATATCGCCGCTCCGCAACAAGGCCGCCATCGAGGCGCGGCTGGACGCCGTGGACGAAATTTTTCGTGCGAGCGTCGTGCGGATGGGGCTTGCCGACATGCTTGCGGGCGTGCAGGACATCGAGCGGCTGACGGGGCGCATCTCCAACGGCAACCTGCAGCCCCGCGACTGCATTGCGCTTTCCGCCTCGCTGGCCGTCGTGCCCAATCTCAAATTCCAGATCTCGGGATTTAATTCCGCGCTGCTCAAGGAGATATCTTCGAAACTTGTGGACACCCGCGAGATCTGCGCTTTGCTCGACAGCGCCATTTCCCCCGAGGCGACAACGTTAAGGGAGGGCGGCTACATCCGCAGGGGCTACAACGAGCAGCTTGACGAACTGCGCGAGGTGAAGGATCACAGCAAGGCGCTTCTCGCCGAACTCGAGGCGCGGGAGCGCGAAAAGACGGGCATCCGCACCCTGAAAATCGGGTACAACCGCGTGTTCGGCTACTATATCGAGGTGAGTAATTCCTTTAAGGATCGCGTGCCGTATTCCTATGCCCGCAAGCAGACGTTGGCGGGCGGCGAGCGGTACGTCAACGAGGAGTTGAAGGAGCTCGAGGCCAAGATCCTCGGCAGCGACGACAAGGCGCAGCACCTCGAAGAATATCTTTACGGGGAACTCATGGAGATCCTCTCCAAGAATATTTCCGTCTTTCAGACGGTCGCCGACGCCGTCGCGACGCTCGATTGCTTCGTCTCCCTCGCCACCGTCGCCAAGGAGAACAAGTATACGCGCCCGACGATCGTCGAGGAGGGTGCGCTCACCGTGGAAGAGGGGCGGCACCCCGTGGTGGAGGCGATCTCGCGCGAGCAGTTCGTTCCCAACGACTGCGTTCTCGACGGGGGCGAGAGCCGCACGATGATCCTGACGGGCCCCAATATGGCGGGGAAGAGCACCTATTTAAGGCAGAATGCGCTCATTGTGCTCATGGCGCACGTCGGAAGTTTTGTGCCCGCAAAGCGCGCCGTCATTCCTCTCGTCGATCGGATCTTTACGCGCATCGGCGCGAGCGACAATCTTATCCTCGACCGCAGTACCTTCATGGTGGAGATGACGGAGGTTGCGAGCATTCTGCGGAATGCGACGTCCAAGAGCCTGCTCGTTCTCGACGAGGTCGGCCGCGGGACGAGCACGTTTGACGGGCTCTCCATCGCGTGGGCGGTCATCGAACAGCTCACGCGGGAAGTCCGTGCGAAAACGCTGTTCGCGACGCACTATCACGAGCTCACCGAGCTGGAAGGGAAGCTCGATGGCGTGAAAAATTATAAAATAAACGTGCGGGAGATCGGCGGGAAGATCGTATTTCTGCGCAAGATCGTGCGGGGAGGGGCCTCGCGCTCCTTTGGCGTGGAGGTCGCGGCGCTTGCGGGCGTGCCCGAGGCGGTGACGCAGCGGGCCAAGGCCATTCTGCGCTCTCTGGAACGCAACGATCTCGCGGCGCGCCCCGCGATCCCCGAAGAGAACTATGCGGAGGAGCCGGACGAGGCCGAGGAGAAGCTGCGCGAACAGCTCGAAGGGCTCGATCTCAACGCGCTTACGCCCATGCAGGCGCTTACATTGCTCGCCGAATGGAAGGAGAAACTGAAATGATCAACGTTTTGACGCCCGATATTTACAACCGCATTGCGGCGGGAGAGGTGGTCGACCGCCCGTATTCCGTCGTGAAGGAGCTCGTCGAGAATGCGATCGACGCCGGCGCAACGGAAATTTCCGTAGAGGTCGCGGGAGGAGGAAAGACGCTCATCCGTGTGACGGACAACGGCAGCGGCATCGAAAAAGATGACCTGCCGCTTGCGTTCCGCCCGCATGCGACGAGCAAATTAAAGACCGCGGACGACCTGTTTACTGTTGCAACGCTCGGCTTCCGCGGCGAAGCGATCGCATCCATTGCCTCCGTCTCGGAGATGAACATCCTCTCCAATGCGGGCGGCGAGGCGTTTTCGCTGTCCAGCAAGGGGGGCGTTCTCGGAGAGTTGCAGGCGGCCGCCGGCGCCAAGGGCACGACGATCACCGTGGAGAAGCTCTTCTACAACACGCCCGCACGGCTGAAATTTTTGAAGTCGGACGCGCAGGAAGAGGGGGACGTCACCAATATGATGGCTCGCTTTCTTCTCTCGCGCCCCAACATCTCCTTTACCTATACCGTGAACGGGAAAGTGAAATACCGCTCTTTCGGCGACGGGCTCAAGGCCGCGCTCGCCGTCGTTTATGGGGCGGAGATCCTCTCGAATTGTTTGGAGATCGCGGCGGACAAGCACGGCATCAAGCTGTCGGGCTTTATCGGGAACAGAAATTTCTCCAAGCCGAACAGGAGCTATCAGAGCTTGTTCGTCAACGGCAGATACATTGTGAACCAAACGGTCGGCGCGGCGCTCACGAACGCCTATGCCGCCTATCTCATGAAGCGGCAATATCCGTTTTATGTGCTGTTTTTGGATGTTCCGACGGAGATTGTGGACGTAAACGTGCATCCCAACAAGGCCGACGTGCGGTTTGCAGACAATCAAATTATTTACGGGAGCGTATATTCCGTCGTCTCCGCCGTGCTCGACGGAAATTCTCGCGCGCTTGAATACCTTGCGCCGTCCGCCGCCAAAGCGGAGGACAAGGCCGAGGCGGAAAGGGCGGGGGAGGCGGCCGTTCATTCCACAATGACGTATGCCGAGGCAAAACGGGAGCTGCAATTCGACGTTTCCCCGGTGGGCGGAAGGACGCCTGCGCCGAGGTTTTACGAGCCTTCGCCCATGCGCCTCGAGGTGAACGAGCCCCCGCGCGCGACGGTGGATTACTTCGAGGAAAACAAGAAGTTTTTGGAGCGGCAGGCGCAGGCGAAGCAGGAACGCGTAGACGTGAAGTCGCTCGAATACAAGGGCGAGCTCTTCCACACCTACCTCTTCTATGAAGCGGGCGACTGCGCCTATATCATCGACCAGCACGCCGCCCACGAACGTCTCATTTACGACAGGCTCCGCGAAAAGACGGAGAAGCGCGCGGTCGTGTCGCAGCCCATGCTCGTGCCCTATATCCTCGAGGTGAACGCCCCCGAATTTGCCTTTTTGCAGAAAAATTTCCCCCTGCTCAGGGAGTTGGGGTTCGAGGTCGGCGAGTTCGGCGGGACGAGCGTAAAGATTTCCGCCGTGCCGTCCGATTTGATGGGGCTCGACTTGAAGGCGTTCTTCGGGGAGATCCTCGATTCGATGGAGAGCCTGCGAGCGATCAAACTTGCCGACATTCTCAAGGACAAACTCGCCTCCGCGGCCTGCAAAGCCGCCGTGAAGGGGGGCGAAAGGCTCACCGACGAGGAGGCGCGTGCGCTTATCGAGCGCACCGAGGGCGATATGGGGCTCAAGTGCCCGCACGGCCGCCCCGTTGCCGTGAAGGTAAAAAAGAGCGAAATGGAGAAGCTGTTCAAACGCATCGTATGAAAAAACTTCTCGTGATCTGCGGCCCGACTGCGTCGGGAAAAACCGCGCTTGCGGTGGAATGCGCGAGGCGCATCGGCGGAGAGATCGTGTCGTGCGACGCCTTTCTCATCTATCGCGGGCTGAATATCGGCACGGCAAAGCCGACGGAAGAGGAGATGGGGGGCGTTCGGCACCACATGATCGACGTGGCGGAGCCCTCGCAGGAATTTTCGGTGAGCGACTTTGCGCGGCTCGGCGGCGCCGCCGTGGAGGAGATCTGCGCGCGTGGGAAAACGCCCATCCTCTGCGGCGGGACGGGCTTCTATGTGAATGCGCTGCTCTATAAAAGTTCCTTCGGCAATATTTCGGGCTCCAAGGAGATCCGCGAAAAGTACGCACGGTTGGAGCGCGAGGAGGGCAGGGAGGCGCTGCATGCCCGCCTTGCCGCCGTCGATCCCGAGAGCGCCGAAAAGCTGCACCCGAACGACGTGAAGCGGGTCGTGCGCGCCCTTGAAATTTACGAGCAGACGGGCGTGAAAAAGTCGTTGCAAAACGACGGCAACGTCGCGCGCTACCCGTTTGTTGCGTGCGCGTTCGACTATCCGCGGGAGGAGCTGTATGCGCGCATCGACCGCCGCGTGGAGGATATGTTGGAAGCGGGGCTCGTGGAAGAGGTGAAAGGCTTGCTCGCCTCCGGCGTAGCGGAGTCGGCGCAGAGTATGCAGGGGATCGGCTACAAAGAAGTGGTTGGATATTTGAAAAACGACTATAATTTTAGTACTATGCGTGACATAATAAAGCAAAAAACGCGCAATTATGCCAAGCGACAGCTCACTTTCTTCAAAAGACTTGAAAATTTACATCTTATAAAGCCTGCGGATACGGCATCTGCGGCACAGGAGGTTTTGGAAATTTATGGACGCGAATGAGAGGATCGCCGCGGCGGAACGGGCGCTTACAAAGGAGTTTGCCCGCGCGGACGACATCGCACTGTTCAATCAGGAAAAGGTTTTGGCGGCATTTCGGGAGGAGCAGATCGCGCTTCGGCATTTCGCGCCCTCGACGGGTTACGGCTATGGCGACGAGGGCAGGGAGGCGCTCGGGCGGGTGTATGCGCGCGCCTTCGGGGCGGAGAGGGCCATCGTCTCTCCCGCGATGCTTTCGGGCACGCATGCGCTCACCGTGGCGCTCTTCGGCGTGCTGCGCCCCGGCGACAGCGTTCTCTGCATCACCGGCATGCCTTACGATACCCTGCGCGGAGTCATTTTCGGCGAAGGGAACGGGTCGCTGAAGGATTTCGGCGTAAATTTCGACGTTCTCGGGCTCCGCGAAAACGGAAAATGCGATTTTGCGGCCGCCGAGGCAGCCTTAAAGCGGAAAAATTATCGCATGGTCTATCTGCAGCGTTCCCGCGGCTATGAGCTGCGCGACGCGTTTTCCGTTCAGGAAATCGGTGAAATGTGCCGATTTGTGCGCGATCGCGGCTTCAACGGGTGCATTTTCGTGGATAACTGCTACGGCGAATTTGTTGAAAAGCGCGAGCCAACGGAGGTCGGGGCCGATCTCATCGTCGGGTCGCTGATCAAAAATCCCGGTGGCGGGCTTGCGCCGACGGGCGGGTATATTGCGGGCGGGGCGGAGTACGTTGCGATGTGCGAAAACCGCCTGACCGCGCCCTCTGTCGGCGGGGAGATCGGCTCCTACGCCTATGGGTATCAGGCATATTTTCAGGGGTTTTTCCTCGCGCCGCACGTCGTTTGCCAGTCGGTGAAGGGGGCGCTGCTCATCGGGAAGTGCATGGAAGAGCTCGGATTTGAGAATTTCCCTTCCCTCGATAAAGTCCCCGCGGATATCACGCGCGCCATCCTCTTTTCCTCGGAGAAGGAACTGACGGCGTTCATTCAGTCGGTGCAGGACTGCTCGCCCGTGGACAGTTTTGTGAAGCTCGAGGCGTGGGATATGCCCGGGTACGACTGCAAAGTCATCATGGCCGCGGGGACGTTTGTGGCGGGGGCGAGCATCGAACTCTCCGCCGACGCGCCCATCCGCAAGCCGTATACCGCGTATTTTCAGGGCGGGCTCACCTACGAGCACTGCAAGATCGCTTGCCGTGCGATCCTCGAAAAGCTGCTGTAACGCTGTTGTATAAACTATATAAGAGAAGGGGCGGCGAGGTTCGCTCCTTTTTTCGTGGAAATTTTTGGAAAAATACTTGACAGGCAAGGCGGAGGGTGTTATCATGATGATATCAAAATGATATCACATTTCGGAGGTGTATCATGCAAGTGAAAGATTTTGACAAAATTACGGAAAAGACGGCGAAGGAAAAGAACGGCTGGGCGATGCTGGCCGTCGCTCTTGCGATCATTGCGTGTTCCGTCGCGATGTTTGCCGTGGGCGCGGTGTTTATCGAGACCGTCGGCCCCGCGCTGATCGCGCTCATCGTGCTTAGCGTGGTCGGCATCATCACCGGGATCGTCTTTTTGTGGGGATTTAAGCTGTTGCAACCCAACGAGGCGTTTGTTCTTACGCTCTTCGGCAAATATTACGGCACCATCAAGCGCGACGGCTTCTTCTGGGTCAATCCGTTTTGTGCGACGGTCAACCCCGCCCGCACGACGACTGCGGGTTTTGCGCGCAAGATCTCGCTCAAAGCCATGACTCTGAACAACGACAAGCAGAAGGTCAACGACGAAGAAGGGAACCCCATCGAGATTTCCGTCGTCGTCATCTGGCGCATCACGAACACTGCAAAGGCGGTTTTCAACGTGGATAATTACATGGCGTACCTCTCCACGCAGTGCGACGCCGCCATCCGTCAGGTCGCGCGGCAGTACCCGTATGACGTTTCCTCGGGCGGAGACGAGACCTCGCTTCGCGGCAGCGCGCAGGAGATCGCTGAAGTTTTGCGTGCAGAACTTCAGCAGCGCACGGAGATGGCGGGCATCGAAATTTTGGAGGCTCGCATTTCCCACCTTGCCTACGCGCCCGAGATCGCCGCGGCGATGCTCCAGCGGCAGCAGGCTTCCGCCATCATCGCGGCGAGGCAGAAGATCGTGGAAGGAGCGGTCTCCATGGTGGAAATGGCGCTCAATAAACTTTCCGAGGAGAACGTCGTCGAGCTCGACGACGAGAGAAAGGCGCAGATGGTTTCCAACCTCCTGGTCGTCCTCTGCGGCAACCGCGACGCGCAGCCCGTCGTCGGCACGGGAAGCATCTACTAAAATATTCGGAAAATAGCGCAGGGCATGAAAAATCTATTCGGCTACAACGTAAATTCGCCCGACGGAAAATTCGACGGCGAGGAATTTGTCCTCCGCCGCATCGACGGCGAACTCACTTCCAAGCAGAAAAGATTGGAGGAAGAGGGGACGGCGCTCGAAAAGAGTTCCGCCTTCCCCCTGTGGCTCTCCATTCTGAAATATATACTGCTCCTCGCAGGTTGCATCTTGCTCGGCGGCGGGCTCGACGCGCTTTCGGACGGCGATGCGCCCCTTGCCCAAATGGAAGCGAACGGGCTTTGGTGGATCGTCGGCGTGGGGGCGGCCGCCATTTTGATCGGGCTCGTACTCGCTCTTTTGGAGTGGCGGAGAGGGAAAAACGTGAAGGGGAGTTCCGCCTTTTTCGATCTTTCGGAGCGGATAAAAAAGTTGAACGCGCAGTCTTACGAGGCGCTCCGCGTTCCCGAAAACGCCGTTTTGGCGGATGTGTTCACCTTTCCCTATAAGCCGCGCGCAAAGGGACGGACAAAAATTTTTGCCCCGCAATATATCCTCGCGGAGGCCGCGGCATTCCGCGAAGGCGAGCTCTTTTGCCTCGCCGACGTCGCGCAGGTGCTCGGCATTCCGCTCGATAAGATAAGGCGGGTGCTGTGCGTGAAGCGGGGCGCGGCGTTTATCGGCTGGAACAAGGAGACGCCGCCCAATAAGCCGCCCTACAAAGTGCGGAGCAATCAGTACGGAGTGCATTATGTAAAGCGCCATTATGCCGTGGAAATTGCGGGGAGCGAGGAATTTTACCTCCTGTTCCCGCCCTATGAATGGGAAAAGATCGCACCGCTTTTGGGCGACAGGGCGCTGAATATCCAAGAAGTAAAGAAACTTTCGTGAGAAATATGATGCAGGAACACGAAGCGATCGTGAGAGCGGAAAACCTCCATAAGACGTTCACGCTCTCCAAAAAACAGCAAAAAATCGAGCGGACGGGCGAAAAACGCCGCGTGGCGGTAAATGGGCTGTCGTTTTCCGCCTATCGCGGGGAAATTTACGGGCTGCTCGGCCCCAACGGCGCGGGCAAGACGACGACGCTCCGCATGCTCTCCACGCTTATCCGCCCCGACGGCGGCGACGCGTTTTTGTGCGGGCACTCCATTGTGAAGGAGCCGCAGCGCGTGCGGGACGTCATCGGATTTATGACGAGCGAACTGAAGCTCGAGGGCTTCTTTACGCCCGACTATCTCTTTGACTTTTTCGGCGCGATGCACGGCGTAGACAAGGCGACGCTCGCGGCGCGGAAAAAGGAACTCTTCTCCCGCTTCGGCATCGACAAATTTTCCGCGGTGCAGGTGAAAAATCTCTCCACGGGCATGCTGCAAAAGGTCTCGCTCGTCGTCTCCATCGTGCACGATCCGCAGATCGTCATCTTCGACGAGCCTACGAACGGGCTGGACGTGATTACCGCCAAAGTGGTGACGGACTTTTTGGAGGAGCTCCGCCGCATGGGGAAGAGCATCATCCTCTCCACGCACATCTTCTCCCTCGTGGAGAAATTGTGCGACAGAGTGGGCATTCTGATCGGCGGGAAACTCGCCGCGGAGGGGACGCTGGAAGCCGTAGCGCAGGGCGACTTGGAGCGGACGTTTTTTGCGCTTTATGAAGGCGAAGGGGGGACGCTATGAAGTTTCTCGCCCTGATAAAAAAGGAATTTCACCGCTTTTTCCACGATCCGCGGCTCATCGTGACGATGCTGCTGCCCGGGATCGTCATCTTCCTTTTGTACAGCGTGCTCGGGGAGGCCTTCAACGGGAAAGCGGAGGCGCGGCAATATAAGGTTTATCTTATGGGCAATTCCGCCGTGACCGAGGTGATCTCCGCCGCGGCAAAGGAGAACGGGGACAGCGTGGAATGGCTGAAAACAGACGACGAAGAGACGGCAAGGGAGGCCGTGCGGAAGGGCGAAGCGGCCGCCGTTCTCAAGTTCAGCGAAAACTTCGACGGGGCGGAGAAGGGGAAGGTCGAGATCCTCTATGACGCCTCCAACGAAGCGAGCGCGGCGTTTTATTCGCTCGCGTCTGCGGCCTTGAACGTCTATGGAATGCGCTTCACAGTAGCCGCGGAGAGCGTGACGGGCGCGGATGCGCTCGGCGTGCAAATTTTGTGCAATATTTTGCCGCTGCTCATCGTGGCCTTTGTGTTTTCCGCGTGCATGTCGGTGACGCTCGAATCGGTGGCGGGGGAAAAGGAGCGGGGCACGCTTGCGACGATCCTCGTGACCTCGGCAAAGCGTTCCCACATTGCGCTCGGGAAAATTTTCCCGCTCGCGTGCATCTCTATGCTCGGGGCGCTCTCGAGCTTTCTCGGGACGGCTCTCTCCATGCCCAAACTCATGGGGCTCTCGCTCAATATGTTGGGGACGTACGGCTTCTGGAATTACTTCTTCATCCTTTTGCTCATCGTGAGCGTTGTGCCGCTCATCGTGAGTCTCATCGCGGTCGTCTCCGCCTATTCGAGATCGGTGAAGGAGGCCTCCGCCTACACGGGAATGCTCATGATTTTGTCGCTGGTGCTGACGCTCGTTGCGACGTTTGTGCCCTCGCTCGGGAATTGGACGGTAGCGATCCCCGTTCTGAACGCCGTCGTCTCCATGCAGGCGCTGCTTACGGGCACGCTTCCCGTGTGGCAATCGCTGGTGAGCGTGAGCGTCAATTTTGCGCTTACCGCCGTCCTCGTGCTTGTGATGACCATGATGCTGTCGGATGAGCGCGTGATGTTCGGGAAGTAAGGAGGGGGGATGGACGAATTTTCAAAACTTTTTCTTCGCGGCAGATACGCGGAGGACATGAAAAAATTTGTGCGGTGCGTGCGCGCGTTCGCCCTCTGCGGGACGGCGTTGCTCCTTCTCGCCGCGG
>CANRFD010000031.1 GCA_947629845.1 uncultured Clostridia bacterium | reverse complement strand
TCTTGCCCGTGAGTTCGGCGGGTACCTTGTAGGTCTTGACGTAGACCTTGTTTTTGCCCGTAAAGGGGTCTTTTCCGCTACAACGCAGTTCAAAGGAAAGTTCCCCGAAACGGTTATATTTTTCACGAACGTGCATGAGGTCTTTTTGTTTTATCTTCATGAATGATACTCCTGTGACATGATGATTTTTTTGTATAGGATAGAGGGTCAGGGGAGCCGAGCGTTTCGGCTTCCCCGACCATATCCGAATGTTGCCCCATAGTTGTTTCCTTGTTCGTGTTATTCTCATTTGTTATGTGTGTGGGGTAGTGGGGTGCTTACTTCGTCCACTTCAAGCGGCGGAATACCTCTGCTTGCGTTTGGCACGGGTGGCATACCTTCTTCTTGCCGCACGGCTTTTCTACCTGTTCGCAACAGGTGAGATGACCGATAAAATCCGTGCCGAGTGTGCCGTCATACCCTTTCAGGGTGAGATAGATTGCCTCTTTGCTCACGTCCTCTATGGGGTATGTAACGGGCGGAAACGTGTGGTAGGTGGATTCCTTATACGCGTCCACGATTGCCTCATTAAAGTGTACGCCTCGCATGGAATCCCCCAATACAACGCCCATTTGAATCTCTCCGAAGTCGTTCCCAAGCAGTAAAGAGAACATGGCAAACATGATTTGCTGTGGCATGGGACAGTCATTGAAACTCTTTCCGTAAATGCTGATTGCGCTGTCGTGATAGTAACTGGGTTCGGGACAATCGAAATGCTTACAGAAGATTTTAATATCTTCTTTGAGCTTTTCCCGTGCGGCGGCTTCGCGGTCGCATTTCTTCCTGTTGTTTACGATAGAGACGTAAACACAGGTCACCCTGCGTTTGCACATCAGGTTTTGGAGAAGCAGGTAGGTGGAATCCGCGCCGCCCGACCAAAACTGTAAAACGCTGTCCTCTTTGCTAAAACGATATTTCATTGCCTTTCTCCTTCATCGAAGTATTTGCTTCTCGCCGTCGGCTTGTCCTTGCTTTGTACATTGAGATAGGCAAGCAGACTGTCGAGTGATACAAGCGACTTGTTGCCGCTTGCATAGTAAAGCACTTTCCCGCTACGGCACAGTGTGCGGATAAAATGCTCGGTGACTGCGGTGTCCGCGTCAAGTTCCTTGATATACGCGATACACTGTTGAACCGACCGATAGCGCGGGATATTGTCCTTCGCGAGTCGGGCGGCTTCTGAAACTAAAACCTTCATTTTTTCCTCCTTTTTGGCGCGGTGGCGCGTGGCTTCACGCTTGGAACGTTGAAACGTTGTAACGCGAACGCGTGATAACAAATAACGTAATCACGAATAACTCAATAACGAAAGAACGTAATAACGTTACTTTGTAATATATAATAAGAATGAAAATTAAAATATAAAATTCAAAAATCACCCTTTATTCTCACGCGTGCGCGCGAGGGCTGCAAAGCCCCTGCCGCCGCCCCGCGCTGCCCTACGCCCCACCTCACTCATGAAGCCAGGTTACACGCATAGATTGACTCTGCAATTTCGTACAATTGTGATAGGATATCCAAATCCACGGTGATAACTTGAACACGCTTACTCGAATCAGAAAAGCTATTTATTTCACCTATCTTAATGAGGCGTATCTTCATCAAGAGGTCCATTGTTCTTTGTCTTTCTTCGCGGTTGATATAATACTTCTTCCACCGCGTTTCTGACATGACAAGACCATGCTGGATGCCTGTTTTGTAGTTCGAGGTGTAAAACTCATTGCAAATCGCGCAAAAAACATCCGTGACTACTTTGGGGGACAGGTCGGTGAGCTTCTCGGCGTCTAATACCTTTTCAAATACCTGATATAAAACCAACGGAGTAATCGCCGCGCCGCCCAACTTCTGAAAGCCGATGAGTGCTTCACGCACCAGAACGTGGTCTGGCTTCGTTTCATCATTCTTCTTGTTTGTTTTAATCATATCTTATTTAACCTCCCGATTTCTATGATTAAATCTTAATAGTCTTGGTTGGTTCCTTCATATCAACTTTTCTGTTTTCTATCCGAATTTTAGATACCACGCGACCATAAAATCGCCTCCTTGTCCTTTGAATATTTTTATCATAACCACGCATAAACAACTTAAACAGGTTTCTGAAAAAATTTTTTTGAGGACCACAATACTTTGTGGTATTTACAAAAAATGACTGTTTATTGCCTCAAAATGGGCTTTTTTCAGGAAAAAGACGGACCTCAAAAAGAACACTATATAGTACAGGATTTTTATGCATTTTTTCAAAGAAAAGTAAAAATTTTTTCTGTTTTTCTGAAAATTTTTTATGGCACGAAAAAATTATCTTTTCGGTAAAATGACATCTGTTCTTCGCACACTAAAAAACCGCCCGATTGGGGCGGTTCAGGCGGTCGTGACTGTATTCTTGATAATGATATGGCGACGAGGAAACGGGCGGTTTGGCGGCGATTTACGCCGCTTTGCGCGCCTGTTCCTTTTTATTCAGTATTGTTCTTTTTGAGACGCACGAATTTCTCATTGAGACGGGTGAACATATCCATGAGTTCGGGGTCGTAATTCATCACGAATTCCTTGACGTGGGCGGGGAGATTTTCGATTTTCGCGGAAAGTTCCCTGTCTCTATCATACTGCGCGATGTCATGGTAAAAGAACTCTTCGGGGGTGGAGTGGCACGCTTCGATGATTTTGAGCAGGACTTCAAGGCTCGGTAAAAAATCCTTTTTGCTCTCCAAGCGGTTGATGTAATTGGGATTCATCCCGATCGTATAGGAGAGCGCCTTCTGCGTGAGTTTCGCCCGCACCCGAATATAGCCGATTCTTGCGATGATGTCTGCTTTCTCCATAAAAATCCCCCTGTGCGTTGATATCTCTATTATAAAGTATCGACCGCACGGGCATGGGGTGACTGCACTTGGCAACATCGTGTAGTATGTCCATTTTTTGATATTTGATAAACATATTTCTTGGTAAAATCTTGACAAATCTCCATGATAGGTGTACAATGTACCATGTACATCACCCTAAAAGGAGAATTCTATATGAAAAAGAGAGGTCTTGTATTCGGCATGATACTTTCGCTTGTGCTGTGCCTCTGCCTTGCGCTTTTCTGCGCCTGTGGCGGGACGAAAACCAACACGGGCGATACGGGAAGCGGCGATCCGTCGGCGCAACAGGAGATTTACGAAAAATATGTTGCCTATGCGACCGCCGCGGGAGACGACGTTCTCTCCTACGAGGAATGGCTCGACAGCATTCGGGGGAAGGACGGTCTGAATGGGAAAGACGGCAAAGACGGCAAAGACGGTTCCGACGGACAGAACGGCAAAGACGGCACGGACGGGAAGAGTGCCTACGATATTTGGCTCGAAAATGGGCATAGCGGCTCGGAGAGCGATTTTCTCGACTGGTTGAAGGGCGAGAAAGGCGACACGGGCGCACAGGGTGCCACGGGTCCGCAGGGTGCCACGGGCGCGACGGGTCCTCAAGGGGTGCAGGGTGAAAAAGGACAGGACGGCGATGACGGAGCCGACGGTCAAGACGGGAAAGACGGTAAAGACGGGAAAGACGGTCAAAATGGTGCCGACGGGAAGGACGGCGTAAATGGTCAAGACGGACTTTCCGCGTTCGACTTGTTTAAGAAATATTATCCCTACTATCAAGGGACCGAAAAAGATTGGATTGACGATTTGATGTACGATAACCTTGAGGTCTTTACAATTACGTTCAAGTCCGATGTGGCAGAAGATATTTTGCGCTACGCTTTCATTGGGCAGGCTTTGCTCGATATTCCCGAAGTTCCCGAAAAAGAGGGGCAAGTAAGCGCAAAATGGGATAGAGAGGATTTTACAAATATCACTTCGGACATTGAGGTTCACGCCGTCTACACGATGAAACAGTTTACCGTAACATTTCATAACGAATACACCGAGGAAGAGGACGAGACGAGGACGGTGGAGTACGGACAGGCAGTCGAGGGCGTTCCCACGGTAAAAGAGAAATTCGGCAACAGCGGTGTTTGGGACGTGACCGATTTCAGCCGTATTACAGAGAATATGACTGTCAACGCCGTGTATGAGACGATCGGGCTTGCCTATACGCCTATCAACAATCAACAGGAATACCGTGTATCCGCGGGGACAATGAACAAAGATACCGAGGAATTGTTCATTCCCTCCGTACGCGAGGGGAAGCCCGTAACGGTAATTGCGGAAGAAGCGTTTGGTAGCGGAGGGGGGTATCACTTCAAATGTGTCCATCTTCCCGAGAGCATTACGGAGATACGAGGGGCTGCGTTTAGAAATTGTGAGCAGTTGCAAAGCATTCGGATCCCGAGCAAGGTAACTAAACTCGACGGCGGTGTCTTCACCTTTTGCACCAGTTTAACGAATGCAGAATTGCCGAATGTGACAATTCTTGGCACCAGTGTATTTTGGGGATGCGAAAAATTGACAACCGTGGAAATGCCGAATGTAACGTCGATTGGGCGTTATGCTTTCTACTGGTGTACCGGGTTGAAAGATTTTGAATTTCCAAGCGGCGTTACGGAGATTGACAGCAGTGTTTTCTATTCTTGTACTTCATTAGAGCATATCGAAATCCCGAGCGGTGTAACGGAAATCCCAGAGTCTTTATTTGACGGTTGTACTTCCTTGAAATACGTTATTCTTCCGAGCGGAATCACGTCTATCGGGAGCGATGTCTTTAGGGGTTGCTCAATCTTTGAAGCAATTTATTTCAAGGGCGACGCAGACCGTTGGAACGGTATTCAAATTAAAGAAAGTAATAGCATTTTGAGAGACGCAAAAGTCTACTATTACGCCGCACAAATGCCCGAAGAGAACGAGGGCGACTATTGGCACTATGACGTGGACGAAGTGACGCCCGTCGTTTGGAAAAAAGATAATTAAAGGAGAGTTGCAATGTCACAGAAAAAAGATGACGCTTTCAAGTGGGAAGTTTCGGAGGCTTTCGTCAAATTTGCAAAGGCGCACGGCGGACAGAGGCTTACCACAGCGAAAATTGACGAGGGCGCCCGCGCTCTCATGTGCGACGGCGACCTTCACGGGTATTGTATTTCCGATTTTGTTCCGACCGACAATCCCGATAAAAAAATCATACCCTCGGAAAACGCTACTCTCTATCGGTGGAATAAGAGAAACGATTACTCTGTCCTGTAAAACTTTCGGTAAAGAAATTTCATCGGATTTTACAGAAGTTACACAAGTTATGCGCGGCAGAAAATCTACGCGCACGAGAAAAGCGGTCGCGCGGGCGCGAAAAAATTGCGCAAGCACGGCAGGGGAAAGTCCCGTATTTTACGGATTTCTGAAATCGGGACGGGTTCGTAATCAATAGGTCGCCGGTTCAAGTCCGGCCAGTAGCTCCAAAGAGCGGGGACAGACAAAAGTCTGTCCCCGCTCTTTCGTTGGGCTTGAACGGCTTGAACCGACGGCTTGACTCATTCGTCCACCCACTCGATCTCCTGCTCGACTTCCCAAAAAGTTTTGCCGTCGAAGAGGGGAGCTTGCAGGAATTGCTTCACTGGATAGTTGTGCTCATCCCCGCCTTGTTTCCATAAATAATCATCACTCGGCGGTTCCCATGTGCTTAAAAACAGTGTGGGAATTTTGTTCACTCCATAGCCCTGAATAAAATATTTTTTTCCATGATACAAGAAGATCCTCTCGTCGCCGTAATAAAGCCCATCGATAAATTCATTTACATCACCGTTTATCATCTTTTCGGTACTCCTTTGAAATATTTTTTGTATTTTTTATATTCGTCGGCGGTTAGAAGCCGACCCGATTTGTCACGAACGCCATTTTATCGTATTGTTCTTTGTTTTCTTCAACCATCATCCTCGCCGTACAAGAGAGCAACGATCTCGCTCTTATCTTCCTTCGTCAAGATATGCCGATTGCGCGCGACCAGCTGTTTTAATTCTTGCCGCTCGTCGATCGCGCGATCTTCTCCGTCCGAACCGAGTAAGTAGGATTCGGATACGCCGAGAGCCCGTGCAATGTTGCGCACGATATCGACCCGAGGCTCGATTTCTCCGCGCAAATAACGGCATAGCGACGGCGCCGTCACGCCGCTGAGCGATGAGAGTTCCGCTTGGGATAGCTTCTTCTCTTGCAAAAGTTTTTTTACGCGTTCACAAAATTCTTTCATCTTTGTACCTCTGCTTTCAGTATAGTATTTCAAAAATGAAATGTCAAGCGTTTCAATAAAAAATATGAATTATTTTTGCAAAAAGAGTTGGGGCATGTTTCGGCATTCCGCAAGGACGGCGGCGGGGAACATGGCGTGATGGTGGGGCGCGGGGAAGAAGTGGGGCAAGGGGCTTGCGCGAGGAGTTCTTTTGTGGTACAATGGGGGCGGAGATGTGAAATGAAGCAAAAGTCGGTGGAAGTGGTGGCGGCGCTCATTTGGCAGGGAGAAAAGTTTTTGATCTGCCAACGGCCGAAAGACAAGGCGCGGGCGCTTTTGTGGGAGTTCGTCGGCGGGAAAGTGGAGGCGGGCGAGACCAAACAGGCGGCGCTCGTCCGCGAGTGCAGGGAGGAATTGGATATCATGGTCGGCGTCGGCGAGGTGTTCGCCGAAGTCACGCACGAATATCCCGACCTTATTGTGCATCTCACGCTCTTCCACTGCACGCTTGCGGCGGGGGAGCCCAAGCTGCTCGAGCACAACGACATGAAGTGGATCCTGCCTTCGGAAATTCCCGCCTACGAGTTTTGCCCCGCCGACGAGACGATTTTGGAGAAGTTGGTGCGGGAATACGGGGCGCGTTAGGCGTACGTTTGACTTTTTCCGCAGAACGAAGTATAATGGCCGTATGAATGAAGCGTTTTCGAGGACAGAGCTCCTTATCGGGGAGGGAGGGCTGAAGAGGCTCGCCGAAAGCCGCGTGGCGGTGTTCGGGCTGGGCGGCGTGGGCGGATACTGCGCCGAGGCGCTTGCACGCGCGGGCGTGGGGGCGCTCGACCTGATCGATCACGACAGGGTGTCCGTCTCCAATCTCAACCGTCAAATCTACGCCCTGCGCTCGACGGTGGGCCAGTACAAGGCGGACGTCGCGGCGGCGCGCATTGCCGACATCAACCCCGAATGCGCCGTGCGCGTTTACAGGACGTTTTACCTGCCCGAGACGGCGGAAACGTTCGACTTTCACGATTACGACTATATCGTGGACGCCATCGACACGGTGGCGGGGAAGCTCGCCCTCGTGAAGAACGCCGCGGCGTGCAAAACGCCCATAATTTGCGCAATGGGGGCGGGAAATAAGCTCGATCCCACAAAATTCGAAGTGGCGGATATCGCCGAAACTTCGGTGTGTCCGCTCGCCCGCACCATGCGGCGAGAACTCAAAAAAATGGGCGTCGAGCATGTGAAAGTCGTCTATTCGAAGGAGGAGCCGCGCCGCCCGATTTCCGCCGGGCAGACGGAGGGGGGAAAGCCCATTCCCGGCAGCGTTTCCTTTGTTCCGTCGGTCATGGGGCTCATCCTCGCGGGCGAAGTGGTGAAAGATCTCATTCAAAAACGGGGGCGCACGGAATGACGGAAGCAGGCGTTGCGGAACAGATCGAAGAGGGGCTCAGGACGACGTTTGCCAAGCGGCTGTTCAAGCCGTTCGCGAAGGCGATCGTCACCTATGACCTCTTAAAACCGGGGGACAGGGTCGCGGTTTGCATGTCGGGCGGGAAGGACAGCATGCTCATGGCAAAGCTCTTTCAGGAGCTGAAGCGGCACAACAAATTCCCGTTTGAGTTGGTTTTTCTCGTCATGGATCCCGGTTATGCGCCCGAAAACCGCGCGCTCATCGAGGAAAACGCCGCACGGCTCAACATTCCCGTCAACATTTTCGAGACGGATATCTTTGAAAACGTGTACGAGATCGAAAAATCGCCGTGCTATCTCTGCGCACGCATGCGGCGGGGGCACCTCTACGCCAAGGCGAAGGAGCTGGGCTGCAACAAGATCGCGCTCGGACACCACTACGACGACGTCATCGAGACCATTTTGATGGGCATGCTGTACGGCGGGCAGGTGCAGACCATGCTGCCCAAACTCAAGAGTACCAATTTCGAGGGAATGGAGCTCATCCGACCAATGTATTTTGTGCGGGAACGGGACATTCTCGCGTGGAAAAAGCAATACGAGTTGCGGTTTTTGCAGTGCGCATGTAAATTTACCGCCAATACCGCCGAGGGCGTGGCAGAGTCCAAACGGCAGCGGGTGAAGGAGCTCATCCGCGAGCTCAAGAAAGAGGACGCGCAGGTGGAACAGAACATTTTCAAGAGCGTGGAGAACGTGAATTTGTCGACGCTCATTGCCTATAAAGATAAGCACGGCGTGAAACACCGCTTTGACGAGGAGGATTGATTTTTGCATATGAATGCCCCCGCCTTGGTATGGCGGGGGCGATTTTATAATAAAAAATCCGACGATGGGGGCGGATTTCTTGGCTCCCACGTTTGGGGGGCTGTCGCCGCAGGCGACTGAAGAGGTTGGGTAAGATCTCCTCCGTTCCTGCGGAACGTCGAGATGAGGAGACGGGGGTTGCGGGCGAGGGATAGGGTATTCAGACCTGACGTATAATTACGTCATCCTGAGCTCCGTCGAAGGATGACCGCATTATAAATAAGGACATGTTTCGACACGCCCGCCGAAAGGACATCGGCGGGCGGCTCAACATGACGTGATTTTGTAACCCCACCCCCCTACCCCCCCCTCCCGTGGAGGGGGCGGGTTACGCGTCATTCTGACGGGAGCGCAGCGACCGAAGAATCCCGATATGGAGAGTTCGGACTTCGTTGTTCGGGATCCTTCGCGGATAGGCTATTGTGGACTGCGTAAAACAGTTCGGCTACTTCGCCCCCCTGTGGGGGCTCGTGCCGCGCTTAGTAGAGGAATAGTGCGCGCGGGGCAGGATGACGCGGTGGACGGGCGGTGGATGACGTAATAAATCGTCGCGCCGCACAATTACGTCATGTTGAGCGTAGTCGAAACATGACCGCATTATAATAAGGACATCCTTCGACGGAGCTACTTCGCCTGTGGGCTCGTGCCGCCCTTCGACGACATAATGCGTGCGGGGCGGGACAGGATGACGTGATTATGTGGCGGGTCGGTGGACGAACAATACGGGCGGGGCGGGATGACGCGGGGGACGGACGCGCGGGGCGGGATAAAAATAAGGACATGTTTCGACACACAGCCGACCGCGGGTGCGGTCGGCTGTGGCTCAACATGACGATTATATGGCGGGCAGGGAGTAGACCGGCGCGCGGGGTGACACGACGTGATTGCGTGGCGCGCCCCACCCCCGTCCCTACGGGACACCCCCTCCCGAGGAGGGGGCAAGAATGCGGGCGCGGGGCGGAGTGGGGGCTTTCTCTGCACAAAAAAGTCAGAGGTATTTTTCCAACTGTTTCAGCTGGCGGTCCTGCAGTTCGATGAGACGGCGGGTCAGGTCTTGGGCGCGGGCGTCGGCTGCGGCGTAGTCGTTCAGGTACTTGTTCAGCGACTTGATGCCCATGTTGCAGCCGTCGGTGAGCAAATTCGCGATCTCCGCGTCCGTCTCCTTCACTGCCATCATGACGTTGGTCTTGAGCCACGCCATGCCCTTGGCGATGGGGTTGGGGTCTTTGCCCTCGTCGCGGTAGGTGTGCAGAATGCCCTGTATCTCGTTTTGCAGCTGGGCGTATTCGCGTTGGTATTCGTCGAGCATCGCCCGAAAGTCGGCGGCCTGCGCGTGGTCTTTTACTTCGTCGAGGGCGGAAATGCCCATCTGGATGCCCGCGTCGCATTCGCGGAGCAGTTCTATCGTATCGTGTTCGATCATATTTTCCTCCGCGCTTAATATGCGCAAAAAGGCGCGGTTTATCCGTTAAAATTCAAATTATCGAAAAATGTTTTGCTTCAAAACAAAATGCGAAAAACAAACAAAATTTTGAGTGTAGGCGGGGCGTTGCGTCGTGCACATTGTGAATTTTCACAATAAAATGTAAAAATACAGCATTTTTTTCATTTTTTCCATTGACAAAATCCGCGGTTTGCATTATAATGGTAGCGCACTCAATATAAGGGGAGAAATTATGGACATCAAAGAAATCGTGAAGAAGTGCGATCATACGCAGCTTTCCGTCACGGCGACGTGGGCGGACATCAAGGCGCTCATCGACGACGGCATCAGATATGAGACGGCTTCCGTCTGCATTCCGCCCTGCTATGTGGCGGACGCGAAGAAGTACGCGGGCGGCAGGCTTGCCATCTGCACGGTCATCGGGTTCCCCAACGGCTACAACACCAAGGAAGTGAAGGTATTCGAGACGGCGCAGGCGGTGAAGGAGGGCGCGGACGAGATCGACATGGTCATCAACATCGGCGATCTCAAGGCGAAGCGCTACGAAAAGATCCTCGACGAGATCAAGGCCATCAAGGCGGCTTGCGAGGGGCGCATTCTCAAAGTCATCATCGAGACCTGCCTTCTCACCGAGGAGGAAAAGATCAAGATGTGCGAGCTCGTGACGGAGGCGAAGGCCGACTTCATCAAGACCTCCACGGGCTTTTCCAGGGCGGGCGCGACCCGCGAGGACGTCGCCCTGTTCAAACAATACGTCGGCAAGAACGTGAAGATCAAGGCGGCGGGGGGGATTTCCTCCATCAAGGACGCGGAGGACTTTGTCGCCCTCGGCGCGAGCAGGCTGGGCACTTCGCGCATCGTGAAGATCGTAAAAGAGGAGGGGCTTCTGTAATGGAAAAGCATCCGAACATCCCCACGCCGCACATCGCGGCAAAATACGGCGACTTTGCCCCGACCGTTCTGATGCCGGGCGATCCGCTGCGCTCTAAATTTATCGCCGAAAACTTTCTCGAAAACCCCGTACTCGTCAACAACGTGCGCGGGGTGAACGGTTTTACGGGCACCTATCGGGGCAAGCGCGTCTCCGTGATGGCCTCCGGCATGGGGCAGCCCGCCATCGGCATCTACTCGTACGAGCTCTTCAACTTCTACGGCGTGGAGAACATCATCCGCGTCGGCTCGTGCGGCACCTTCGATAAAGACCTGCACGTGCGCGACATCATTTTGGCGCAGGGCGCGTGCACGAACGGCAACTACGCAAAACAGTACAACCTGCCCGGGACGTTCTGCCCGATCGCGGACTTCGGCCTTCTGAAGCGGGCCGCCGAGCTATGCGAAGAGGCGGGCGTGAATTACAAAGTGGGCAACATCTTCTCGTCCGACATGTTCTACGACGACGCCCAAAGCGGCATGCAGTGGGCGAAGATGGGCGTCCTCGGCGTGGAGATGGAGAGCGCGGCGCTCTACTGCAACGCCGCCCGCGCGGGCAAGAAGGCGCTGTGTATCTGCACCGTGAGCGACAGCTTCATCCACCCCGAGGAGAACACCACCGCCGAGGAGCGGCAGAACTCCTTCACCGCCATGATGAAGATCGCCCTCGAACTTGCCTGAATTGGCGACATGGGGTGCGAAAATAACGCAAAAAGAGGAAGAAATGGCAAAACGGTTTTTCTTGATCGTACTCGATAGCTTCGGCGTAGGGGAGCTTCCCGACGCCCACCTTTGGCACGACGAAGGGAGCGACACGCTGGGCGCGATCCGCAACCATCCCAACTTCAACTGCCCCAATTTGAGAGACTTGGGGCTCTTCAACATCGACGGCGTGGGCGGCGGCGTTGCCTCCCCCAAGGCGAGCTATTGCAAGATGGCGGAAAAGTCGATGGGCAAGGACACCACCATCGGGCATTGGGAGATCGCGGGCATCATCTCGCCCGACCCGCTCCCGACCTATCCCGACGGCTTCCCCGCCGACGTCATCGCGGAATTTGAGCGGCGGACGGGGCGGAAAGTGCTGTGCAACAAGCCCTATTCTGGCACGGAAGTCATCAAGGACTACGGGCGCGAGCACGTGGAGACGGGCGCGCTCATCGTATACACTTCGGCGGACAGCGTGTTTCAGATCGCCGCGCACGAGGACGTGGTGCCCGTGCCCGAGCTCTATAAATATTGCGAGATCGCGCGCGAAATGCTCGTGGGCAAGCACGGCGTGGGGAGGGTCATCGCCCGCCCGTTCACGGGGGAATATCCCTACACGCGCACGGCGAACCGCCACGATTTCTCCCTCGTGCCGCCCGCCGACACCATGCTGAATTTACTGCAAAAAGCGGGATACGCTACCATTTCCGTGGGAAAAATCTACGATATTTTTGCGGGAAGCGGCGTCTCCGAGAGCAACCGCACGACGTCCAACGCGCACGGCATGCAGGTGACGCGGGAGATCCAGAAGCGCGATTTCGAGGGGCTGTGCTTTGTCAACCTCGTCGATTTCGACATGAAGTACGGCCACAGGAACGACGTTCCGGGCTATGCCGCCGCGGCGACGGAGTTCGATGAATTTTTGAGCGATTTCCTCCCGAATATGCGCAGGGACGACGTGCTGCTCATTACCGCCGACCACGGCTGCGATCCCTCGACGCCCTCCACCGACCACTCGCGCGAGTACACGCCCATGCTCATCTATGGAGAGAGCATCAAGGGCGGCGTAAATTTGGGCATCCGCCCGACGTTTTCCGACATATCCGCCAGCGTTTTGGCGTTTTTCGGCGTCGAAAAGGAAAAGACGAGCGGACAGAGTTTCCTGAAGGAAGTGCTGAAATGACAGATCCGCAACTCATGCAGCTTGCGCAGGAAGCGCGGCAAAAGTCCTATTCGCCCTATTCGCATTTCCGCGTGGGGGCGGCGCTGCTTGCAAAGAGCGGCAAAGTTTATACGGGCTGCAACATCGAAAACGCCTCGTATTCTCCCACCAACTGCGCCGAACGCACCGCCTTTTTCAAGGCCGTGAGCGAAGGGGAGCGCGCGTTTGAAGCGCTCGCCATCGTCGGCGGGAGAGAGGGGGAGACGGCGGAATTTTGCGCCCCGTGCGGCGTTTGCCGGCAGGTGATCGCAGAATTTTGCCCCAAGGACTTCAGGATCCTGCTCGGCGCGCCCGGAAAATTTCAGGCATATACATTGGAGCAACTGCTGCCGTTTTCTTTCACAAACGAGAGCCTCTGATCGCTTATGAAAAAACTGTTGATAAAACTATCGGTGCTGCCCGTTGCCGTGCTCATGATGTGTACGGCGCTCGTCGGTTGCGGCGCCGATGACATGCATTGGCACACCGACGCCGACGGGGACGAGATCTGCGACGAGTGCCAAGGGAGCGTGTGGGCGGAACTTACCTTGCTTGCGATCAACGATCTGCACGGCAAGTTCATGGACAGCAGCACCCAGCCCGGGCTCGACGAATTCACGACTTATATCAAAAACTTATATGCCGACCCCGCCCGCGAGGAAATTTTGCTCTCCTCGGGCGACATGTGGCAGGGCACCGTGGAGTCCTCCTCCAACAAGGGGCAGCTCATGACGGAGTGGATGAACGACACGGGCTTTGTTGCGATGACCCTCGGCAACCACGAGTACGACTGGGGCTCCGACGTGCTTACGCCCAACAGTTCTCTCGCGAAGTTTCCCTTCCTCGCCATCAACGTGACGTACAACGGTTCGCGGCCGGGATATTGCAAGGCCTCTGCCGTCGTAAAAAAGAACGGGATAAAGATCGGCATCATCGGCGCCATCGGGGACTGTCTTTCCTCCATTTCGGGTGAATTTAAGGGCGGGCTCGCGTTTGCGACGGGCAGCGAGCTTACGGAGCTCGTCAAGGCCGAGGCGAACCGCCTGCGCCGCGACGAGCGCTGCGATCTCATCGTCTATTCCATTCACGACGGCAGCGACAGCTTCCCGTCGTCGGGCGTGGCGTCGGTGACGAACGACGATATGCCCTATTACGATACCGCGCTCTCCAACGGATACGTCGACCTCGTTTTCGAGGGGCATACCCACCAAAAGTACATCGCAAAGGACGAATACGGCGTGTACCATCTGCAGGGCAACAGCGAGAACAGGGCGGTGAGCGCCGTGGACGTCACCTTCAACACCGTGACGAAGGAACGCGAAATTACGCCGCGCATGTTGGAGACCGACGTCTATGCGGACGGCGCGCTCAGGGACGACCCCGTCGTGGATACGCTGTTCGAAAAATATTTCCCCGACGGAGACCCCTACAAGACGATCCTCGGCCGCAACGCCAAGCGGCGGACTTCGGAGGATATCGTCTCGCAGGTCGCCAAGCTCTATTACGAGAAGGGCGTCGAAACGTGGGGGAAGGAGTATAAAATCGTACTCGCGGGCGGGTATCTGAACACC
>CANRFD010000030.1 GCA_947629845.1 uncultured Clostridia bacterium | reverse complement strand
TCCTGTCGTCCACAAGTTCCAAAAGCGCCTCCGCATTCACCCTGCCGTCGCTATAAAGCGGCGCAAAGCGGGGCTCAACGCCGCGGTTTTTCAGCTCCGTAAAACTCTCGAATACGGCGGCATGCTCCCCCGCCGTCGTCACGGCGTTCCCCCGCCGCGCGGCGGAAAAAATCGCCTGATTGTCGCTCTCCGTGCCCCCCGACGTAAACACGAGCTCGAACTTTTCGGGATCGGCAACTCGCGCAAGCAGGCTCTCCCGCGCCCTTTTTACTTCTTCATGCACGGAAAAACCTCCGCCGTAGCTCGCGGAGGGATTAAAATACGCTTCCGTCAAAAATGTCTGCGCCCTCTGCACGGCGTCCATGCACGGCGCCGTCGTCGCGGCGTTATCGAGATAGATCATTCGCGCTCCAATTTTGTTCTTCCCGCCCCGAGCACGAGGTACTCGAGGAGTTTTTGCCTGCATTCCAACACATACACCCTCTTCTCGAGCGAAGTGCTCACCAAGAGGTAGATGAACATCTTTCCGTCCTCCGGATCCTTGTTTGGCGTCAAAATTTTCGGCTTTTTGCCGCCGAGCCCGCGCAGCGTGGCCTCGTAAGAGGGCTTGTCGCAATACCCGATCTTGAGCACGTTGTCCATCGTCACGGTCGTAAGAAATTTCCTCTTCTTCCCGTTGAACACCTTCGTGAAGCGGATCTCATCCTCGACGAAGGAATAGTCGTAACTGATGTTAAAGCGGTTTTTCAGGAGGAAGAAGAAGAGCCCGATGAGCAGGATGGCCGCGGTCAGTGCGAACCACATGATGCAGAACATCACCTTCTCCATGGTCGTCAGCTCCGCGTTCGTCACGGTATTCTGGATATACGGGAAGGACATGAAGAGTTGAAACCCGCCTATCACAAAGATGACGATCGCGATCACCTTGAACAGGGTATAATACTTGCTCTCCTTTTCGCTGCGCAAGGAGATCGCGCTTTCTTCATACAGCCGATCCCGCTCCATCAAAACTCCACCGTCCCCTCGTAAATTTTTTCCACGTTGCCCGTAAGCGTCACCGTGCCGTCCGAATTATACCGCACGATGAGATCGCCGCCCCGCACCTTCACGGTGATGTCGATATCGCGGCGGCAGAACCCGTTCATCACGCTCGCCACGGCGGCAGCGGCCGCGCCCGTTCCGCACGCCCATGTCTCGCCGTTTCCGCGCTCCCATACGCGCATCTTCACGGTCGCCTCGTTGACGACCCGCACAAACTCCACGTTGGTGCGCTCGGGGAAATATTTGCTGTTCTCGATCTTCGGCCCCAACGTCTCCACGGGCACGTCGTCCACCTTGTCGCAGAAGATGACGCAGTGCGGATTGCCGAGGTTGACGAGGGTAACAAGGTATTGCTTCCCCTCGATCTCCATCGGCTGCCCCACGATCTTGTCCCCCTTCCACACGGAAGGGATCTTCTCGCCGCGGAACTCCGCCACGCCCAAATCGACGCTCGCCGAGGAGACGATGCCGTTGAAGGAATACACGCTCACCTCGCGGATGCCGCTCATCGTCTCGATCTTCATCGTCTCGGATCGCACGATCCCCTTCTCATAGAGATATTTTGCGACGCAGCGGATGGCGTTGCCCGCCATGTTCCCCTCCGAGCCGTCCTGGTTGAAAATGCGCATCTTGGCGTCGGCGATGTCCGAACGCTCGATGAGCACGATGCCGTCGCCGCCGATGCCGTAGTGGCGGTTGACGAAGTTGACCGCAAGCGACTCCGGGCAGGTGATCTTGCCGTCCATGTCCTCGAAGTAGATATAGTCGTTCCCGCAGGACTGCATCTTGGTGAAGTGCAGCTCGGTTTTCTTGGTGCGCAGGTTGTTGATATCCACAAGTTCGGTATTGTATTCGGTGAACTTGCTCGCGATGATGTCGCAAAGCGCGTTGGCGGTATCGAGCGAGGTGAGCACGGCGACGCCGAGGAGAATGGCGTGGTGATGCAGCTCGATGTAGTCGGCGATGCTGTCCACGTCCGTCTTGCCCGTATAGATGATGTAGTCGATCTTCCCCTCGTCCATGAGCTTGGAAACGCGCTTTGTCGCCTTCAGCCGCTCCACGATCTCCACGTCGATGCCGAGGTCGGAAATGACCTTCGCCGTCCCCGCCGTCGCATACAGGTTGCACCCGAGGTCGGCAAACTTTTTGGCGATGGAGACGATCTCGAACTTATCCTGGTCGTTCACGGTAAAGTAGACGCCGACGGGCCGCTCCTTGGTCGGGTGGCACATCTTGAACCCCGCGGAGACGAGCCCCTTGAAGAGTGCCTCTTCGATGGTCTTGCCGATGCCCAAAACTTCGCCCGTCGACTTCATCTCGGGCCCGAGCTGGGAATTGACGTCGTTGAGTTTTTCAAAGGAGAAAACGGGCACCTTCACGGCGACATAGGGCGAATTGGGATAGAGCCCCGTGCCGTACCCGAGTTTTTTCAGGGGGTGCCCCGCCATGATCTTGGTCGCGATGTCCACCATCGGCACGCCCGTCACCTTGGAGATATAGGGAATGGTGCGCGAGGCGCGCGGGTTGACCTCGATGACGTACAGCCTGTTCTGGTAGATGAGATATTGGATATTGATGAGCCCCTTCGTCTTGAGCGCGAGCGCAAGTTGGGTGGAGACCTCCACGATCCTCCCCTTCATCGCGTCGGAGAGATGATAGGGCGGATAGACCGCGATGGAGTCGCCCGAGTGCACGCCGGCGCGCTCGATGTGCTGCATGATGCCGGGGATGAGCACGTCCACCCCGTCGGAGATGGCGTCCACTTCGAGCTCGCTTCCCATGAGATATTTGTCGCACAAGACGGGGTTCTCGATATGTTGGGCGAGGATAACGTCCATATAGCGGGAAATATCGTTCTCGGTGAAGGCGATCGTCATATTCTGCCCGCCGATGACGTAGGAAGGACGGAGAAGTACGGGATAGCCCAAGGTCTCCGCGGCGGAGATCGCCTCCTCCTTCGTCATGACGGTGAGCCCCTTCGGGCGGGCGATGTCGAACTGCTCCAGAAGTTCGTCGAAGCGCTCCCTGTCCTCCGCCATATCCACGCTGTCCGCGCTCGTCCCGAGGATGCGCACGCCCGCCTTTGCGAGATAGGCGCACAGTTTTATGGCGGTCTGCCCGCCGAAGGTGATCACGACGCCGTAAGGCTTTTCCACGTCGATGACGTTCTGCACGTCCTCCGGCGTCAGCGATTCGAAGTACAGCCTGTCCGCCGTGTCGAAGTCGGTGGAGACGGTCTCCGGGTTGTTGTTGATAATGATCACTTCATAGCCGAGCCGCTTCAGCGCCCACACGCAGTGGACGGAGGAATAGTCGAACTCGATGCCCTGCCCGATGCGGATGGGGCCGGAGCCGATGACGATGACCCGCTTTTTGCCGCTCCTCTTCACGAAGGGCTTGGCCTCGTCGTGTTCGGGGTCGTCGTAGGTCGAGTAAAAGTACGGCGTCTGCGCGGCGAACTCCGCGGCGCAGGTATCCACCATCTTGAAGCATGCCCTGCGGTGCGCGGGCAGTTTTTCGCCCGAGATGCGCGCAAGCGCCCTGTCGGGGAAGCCCAACCGCTTGCCCTCGAGATATTGCGCCCGCGTCATCTTTTTGCCCGCGATCGCCCTCTCGTATCCGATCAGATTGACGAACTTCCAGAGGAACCATTCGTCGATCTTGGTAACTTCGTAAATTTCATCCACCGAAACGCCCGCTTTCAGGGCGGCGAATACGGCGAACAGCCGCTCGTCCGTCTGCTTTCCGATCTCCACTCGCAGCTCGTCGGCCGTCATGCGGGCGAACTTGGGGTGGTCGAGCGTATCGAGGGAAATTTCCGCGCCGCGCACCGCCTTCATGATGGCTTGCTCGAAGGAGGAGCCGATGGCCATCACCTCGCCCGTCGCCTTCATGCGCGACCCCAAATTTCTGCCCGCGTACAAAAATTTGTCGAAGGGCCACTTGGGGAGCTTTACGACGACGTAGTCGATGGTCGGTTCGAAGCAGGCGTACGTCTTGCCCGTCACGTCGTTTTTGATCTCGTCGAGGGTATAGCCGAGCGCGATCTTGGAAGCCACCTTCGCGATGGGATAGCCCGTCGCCTTGGAGGCGAGCGCCGAAGAGCGCGAAACGCGGGGATTGACCTCGATGACGGCGTATTCGAAGCTGTCGGGATAGAGCGCGAACTGGCAGTTGCACCCCCCCTCGATGCCGAGTTCGGTGATGATGTCGAGCGACGCCGTGCGCAGCATCTGATATTCCTTGTCGGAGAGCGTCACCGCGGGCGCGATGACGACGGAGTCGCCCGTATGGATGCCCACGGGGTCGACGTTCTCCATCGAGCAGACGGTGATCACGTTGCCCGCGCTGTCCCTTAAAACCTCGAATTCGATTTCTTTCCAGCCGCCTATGTATTTTTCTACGAGTACCTGCGTTATGGGCGAAAGCATAAGTCCGTTGTGGGATATGAGGCGAAGTTCCTCCTCGTTCTTTGCAACTCCGCCGCCCGCACCGCCAAGCGTATATGCGGGGCGCACAATTACGGGATATCCGATTTTTTCCGCTATCGCCACACATTCGTCAACAGAATATGCAATATCGGAAGGCACGACGGGCTGGTTTATCTTTTGCATCGTCTCCTTGAAAAGCTCCCTGTCCTCCGCCCTGTCGATGGCGTCGAGCTTGGTGCCGATGAGCTTCACGCCCCATTCGTCCAAAAATCCGCTCTTCGCAAGTTTGCACCCCATCGTGAGCCCCGTCTGTCCGCCGAGCGAGGCGAGCAGGGAATCGGGCCGCTCCTTGATGATGATGCGCTTTAAGCTGTCCTCCGTGAGCGGTTCGAGATAGATCTCGTCGGCAAGCATGCTGTCCGTCATGATGGTGGCGGGGTTGGAGTTGCAGAGGACGACGTTGCAGCCCTCGTCCTTGAGAACGCGGCACGCCTGCGTGCCCGCATAGTCGAACTCCGCCGCCTGTCCGATGACGATGGGGCCCGAGCCGATCACGAGTACTTTCCTGATATCGCTTCTCTTGGGCATCTTATTTTGCCTCCTTCCGCATGCGTGCGATAAAATTCTCGAACAGGAAACTCGCGTCATGCGGGCCGCCGCATGCCTCGGGGTGGAATTGCACGGTAAAGGCGTCGTATCCGGGATAGTCCATGCCCTCGCACGTCCCGTCGTTGACGTTCACATAGGAGAGCGTGCCGCAGGCGACCGACTCCGCCACCACTTCATAGCCGTGGTTCTGCGACGTGATGAATACCCTGCCGCTCTTCAACTCCTTCACGGGCTGGTTTGCGCCGCGGTGCCCGTACTTCATCTTGCGCGTCTTGCCGCCCATGGCGAGCGCAAACAGCTGGTGCCCGAGGCAGATGCCGAGAATGGGCTTTTTGCCCGCAAGTTTTCCGATATTTTTTATGATCTCCGTGTTCTCCGCGGGGTCTCCGGGGCCGTTCGTCAGCATGATGCCGTCGGGGCGCAGGGCAAGCGCCTCCTCTGCCGAACAGTCCGCGGGCACAACGGTCACGCGGCACCCGCGGGAGACGAGCTCCCGTTCAATGTTCATCTTGGCGCCGAAGTCGTACATCACGACGTGCAGCCCGCCCTCCCCGTAATGTTCTACGCCGTGCGACGTCACCGAGGCGACCGCGTTCTTCACGCGGTATTCGTTGAGCCGCGCCAAGTCGCCGAACGGACGGAAGGTGACGGCGGCGTTCATCACGCCGGCCTCGCGGACGGTCTTGGTGAGCTCGCGCGTGTCCACGCCGTACACCGCAGGGATGTTCTGCGCCTTCAAAAAGTCCCCGAGCCTCCCTTCGCTGCGGAAGTTGGAGGGTCTGTCGCACTTCTCGCGCACGATGTACGCCGTCGCCCACACCCTTGCGCTCTCGAAGTCGGACGGGATCACGCCGTAGTTCCCGATGAGCGGAAAGGTCTGCGTGACGATCTGCCCGTAGTAGCTCGGGTCGGTGAGCGTCTCGAGATATCCCGTCATGCCCGTGGTGAACACGAGCTCGCCGATCACGTCCCGCTCCGCCCCGAAGGAGCGTCCCTCGAACACCTTGCCGTTTTGCAGCGTAATGTAAACCTTCTTGTCCATTTCGTCCTCTATGTCAGATCATTTCAGCAACTTTGCAAGAACCGCCTTCTGCGCGTGCAGCCTGTTTTCGGCCTCGTCGAAGATCTCCTTGGCGTGCGCTTCAAAGACGTCCGCCGTGATCTCCTCGCCGCGGTGCGCGGGCAGGCAGTGCTGGACGATCGCGTCCTTCTTGGCCGCCGCCATCACCTTTCCGTCCACGCAAAATCCCTTGAACGCCCGTTCGCGCTTCTCCTTTTCGCCCTCTTGCCCCATGGACGCCCAGACGTCGGTATACACGATATCGGCGTCCTTCGCGGCCTCGGCGGGGTCGTCCGTCATGAAGAACTCCCCCTCCTTTTTCGCCCATGCCGTAAGCGCGGCGTCGGGCTCGTACCCTGCGGGGCAGGCGATGGAAAATTTCATGCCCGTCTTTACCGCCCCAACCATCAGGGAGTTGGCCATGTTGTTGCCGTCACCGATAAAGCACAGCTTCAGCCCCTTGAACGCCCCCTTGTATTCGCGGATCGTCATGAGATCGGCGAGCACCTGGCAGGGATGGCAGTAGTCGGTCAGCCCGTTGATGATGGGAATGGAGCCGTACTTTGCAAGGTCCTCCACCTCTTTTTGCTCGAAGGTGCGGATCATGATGCCGTCGAGATAGCGCGAAAGTACGCGCGCCGTGTCCTCCACGGGCTCGCCGCGCCCGATCTGCAGGTCTCTGTTCGAGAGGAACAGCGCATAGCCGCCCAGCTCGTACATGCCGACCTCGAAGGAGACGCGCGTCCGCGTCGAGCTCTTCTGGAAGATCATGCCCAACTTTTTCCCCTTGAGATGGGGGGTGAACACGCCGTTCTGCCGCTCGTACTTGAGCTGGTCGGCAAGATTGAGTACAGACAAAATTTCCTCGCGCGTCAAATCGGCGAGTTTCAGCAGATGTTTCATTTCAATACCTCTTTGAGGACGGAAAGGCCCTCGTCCATTTCGTTTTTTGTGATGTTGAGAGGAGGAAGAAGCCGCACGACGTCGTGCGCGGTGAGCACGAGCACCCCCCTCTCCAAGCATTTCTGCGCCACTTCCTTTGCGCTTCTGCCGGTATGGATGCCGATCATGAGCCCCATGCCGGTCACATCCTTCACGCCGTCGAAGCCCTTGAGCTTGGCGCGCATGTAGGCGGCCTTGCCCTGCACCTCGAGGAGAAATTCGTCGGTGAGACGGGAGACGACGGAGATGCCGCCCGCACAGGCAACGGGATTTCCGCCGAACGTCGAGCCGTGATCCCCCGCCGCAAAGACGTCCTTCGTCTTGTCATAGAAGAGGCAGCCGCCGATGGGCAGCCCCCCGGCGAGCCCCTTTGCGACCGTCACGAGATCGGGCAAGACGCCGTAATGTTCATAGGCGAAGAACTTGCCCGTCCTGCCCAGCCCGCACTGCACTTCGTCGCAGATGAGCAGAATGTCGTTGTCCTTGCAGAACGCCGCAAGCTCCTTCACGAACGCCGCGGGGAGCTCCTTCACGCCGCCCTCGCCCTGCACGCACTCGATGACGACGGCGCACGCGCTCCCTGCCGCTCTCTTCACACTCGCAAGATTGGCGTCGGCATACTTCACGCCGCCCGCAAACGGGTCGAAATACTTGTGGAAGGCGTCCTGCCCCGTCGCGGTGAGCGTAAACAGCGTCCTGCCATGGAAGCTGCCGTTGAGCGATACGATGTCGCTCCTGCCCGCGCCGTACTTCATGAAGGAATACTTTCTCGCCGCCTTAAAGGCGCATTCGTTGGCCTCCGCGCCCGAATTGCCGAAAAATACCCGCTTCGCGCCCGTCTTTTTGCAGAGGAGCTCGGCAAGCCGCACGGTCGGTTCGGAGTAATAGTAGTTGCTCACGTGCTGAATTTTGTCGAGCTGCGCCTTCACGGCGTCCTTCCATTCGGGGTCGTTGACGCCGAAGATGTTCACGGCGATGCCTGCGCCGAAATCGACGTATTCTCTGCCGTCCACGCCGTAGAGCGTTGCGCCCCTGCCGCCCTCGAAGGCGACGGGGTACCGCCCGTACGTCTGCGCAAGATAGGTCTCGTCTAACCTTTTGATTTCCGAAAGATCCGTCATAATATTTCCTCCGCAAAAAGGGTGACCTTTCAGTCGCCCTTTACAAACATCGTTCCCATACCTTCGTCGGACAAGAGCTCCAACAAAATCGAATGTTTTACCCGCCCGTCCGTGATGAACACGCGTCCCACGCCCTTGCGGATCGCGTCCTTGCAGCACTGCACCTTGGGGATCATCCCTCCAGAGATGATGCCCTCCTTCACGAGCGCGGGGATATCCGAAACATACACCTTGCGGATCAGGCTGTCCTCGTCGTCCTTGTTGCGCAGCAGCCCCTTGATGTCCGTCATCAAAATCAGGCTCTCCGCCCGCAGCGCCCCCGCGATGGCGGAAGCGGCGGTATCGGCGTTCACGTTGTAGATGTTCCCCTCGTTGTCGTACCCGACCGTGGAGATGACGGGCATATAGCCCGCGTCGAGGCAGGACAAGATGAGTTCGGTGTTCACGTTCTCGATCTTGCCGACGAAGCCGAGCTCCTCCCGCTCCTTGGAGCAAAGCAGCATGTTGCCGTCGATGCCGGAGAGCCCGGCCGCCTTTGCGCCGAACATGCCGAGCATGTGCACGAGCTCCTTGTTCACCTTGCCGGCGAGGACCATGCGCACGACCTCGGCGGTCTCGGCGTCGGTATAGCGCAGCCCGCCCACGAAGCGCGACGGGATGCCCATGCGCGCCAGCGTCTGGGAGATCTCGGGGCCGCCCCCGTGCACGAGCACGACTTTGATGCCCACAAAGCGCAGAATGGAGAGATCGCGCATCACCGTGAGCTTCATTTCCTCGCCGAGCATCGCGTTTCCGCCGTACTTGATGACGAGGATCTTATTCTGATACTTCTCGATATAGGGCATCGCCTCGAGACGAAATTCCGCCTGCTGTTGTTTGATATCCATGGTTTTTCCTGTCTTTTCCGTTCCGTCCCCCGGGACTTCCTTGTCTTGCCCCCTCCCCGGGAGTGAGACCTTTCCTTTCTTGCCCCCTCCTCGGGAGTGAGATTCTTTCCTTTCTTGCCCCCTCCTCGGGAGTGATATCCTTTCCTTTCTTGCCCCCTCCTCGGGAGGGGGATCCTTTCCTTTCTTGCCCCCTCCTCGGGAGGGGGATCAAGGGGGTGGGGCAACTCGCCGTCCCCTTTGCGGGAAAGCGTATCTTATTTGCGAAATTACGTCCTGTAATCGCCGTTGATCTTCACATAGTCGTAGGTGAGATCGCACCCCCACGCCGTCGCCTTGCCGCGCCCGTCGCCGACGCGCACGTCGATATCGATCTCCCGTTCGGAGAGCACCTTCTTTGCAAATTCCTCGGAAAATTCAATGCCCGCGCCGCCGCGGCACACGGCGAGAACGCCGCCCGCCGAGCGGAAATCGAGGTCGATCTTTTCAACGTCGAGGTCTGCGCCCGAGTAGCCGAGCGCGCACAGCACCCTGCCCCAGTTGGCGTCGCAGCCGAACATCGCCGCCTTCAGAAGGTCGGAACACACGACGGCCTTCGCCGCGAGCTTGGCGTCCCGCTTCGTCTTTGCGCCCGAAACCGTGCACTCGATGAGCTTGGTCGCCCCCTCGCCGTCGCCGGCGATCATGCGGCAAAGCTGCACCGTGATAAAGTGCAGCGCCCTGCGGAAGGCGCGGAAATCGGCGCCGCCCTCCGCGATCTCCTCGTTCCCCGCGAGCCCGCTCGCCATGATGCACAGCGTGTCGTTGGTGGAGGTATCGCGGTCGACCGAAAGCATGTTGAAGGAGTCCTTCACCTCCTCCGAGAGCGCCCTTTGCAGCATGGGAGCCGAGATCGCGGCGTCCGTCGTCACGAAGCACAGCATCGTCGCCATGTTGGGGCAGATCATGCCCACGCCCTTGGCGATGGCGCCCATGCGGCACTCCTTGCCGCCCGCAACAAAGGAGCAAGCGATCTCCTTTGCCACGGTGTCCGTCGTCATGATGGCCTCTGCCGCGTCAGAGCTGCCCTCGCGGGAGAGCCCCGCAGCGAGCGCCTGCATGCCGCCCTCGATGGGTTCGAGGGAAAGTCTCTGGCCGATGACGCCCGTGGAGGCGACGAGAACGTCGTCCGACGGCACGCCGCAGAACCGCTCCACCAGAGCGCACATCCCCTCGGCGATCTCCACGCCGTCCGCATTGCAGGTGTTGGCGTTGCCGCTGTTCACGACGACGGCCCGCGCGTACCCGTCGGCAAGATGCGCCTTGGTTACGAGGATGGGCGCGCCCTTCACGAGGTTGGTCGTATATACGCCCGCCGCGGTGCAGCGGACGTCGCTCACGATGAGCGCGAGGTCTTTTTTGAGTTTGTTTTTACGGATCCCGCAGTGGATCCCGTTTGCGGAAAAGCCCTTGGGGGCGCAGACGCCGCCCGAAATTTTCTTTGCCATAGCCATTATCCTTATGATTATATCATAAGCCCTCTGTTTCGTCAAGTCCCAGCGCAATATTCATGTTCTGGATGGCGGCGCCCGAAGCGCCCTTCCCGAGGTTGTCGAGCCGCGCGGTGAGCTGTATCTGCTCGTCGCTCCCGCCCACGAAGATCTCCAGCATGTTGGTGCCGACGAATTTTGCGGCGGAAAGGAAGCCTTCCTCGGAATTTTGCGTCACGGAGATGTAATTATGTCTCGCATAGTACTCTGCAAAATACGAAAAAACCTCTTCTTTCGATAGATTTTTCCGCAAAAGTCGCCGATGCAGCGGCACAGAGACCGACATTCCCGCATAGAAGTCGCAGACGTAGGGATTGAACGCGGGCGCATGGGAGAGCCCCGCGATCTTCGTCATCTCGGGCAGGTGCTTGTGCGCCAGCGAGAGCGCATACAGCCGCGGCGCGTCGAAGAGCCCGCTCCTCTCCGCGCTCTCGTACTGCTCGATCCCCTTCTTCCCCGCGCCCGAATATCCGCTCACCGCATGGCAGACGAAGGGATAGTCGCATGCCGCGATGCCGCCCGCCACGAGCGGGTAGACGATGGCCAGAAATCCGCTCGCGTAGCACCCGGGGTTGGCGATGCGCTTGCTCGTCTCAATCGCGCGGCGGAAGGACGGGGCGAGTTCGGGAAATCCGTACGCCCATCCCCTCTCCGTGCGGTGCGCCGTCGAAGCGTCGATGACGACGGTGTGCGGATTTTCCACAAAGGCGGCAGCCTCGCGCGCCGCGTCGTCGGGCAGGCACAGAAAAACGACGTCCGCCGCGTTCATCATATCTTTGCGCGCCGCCGCGTCCTTTCTCCGTTCCTCGGGAAGCGTCAGAAGTTCCACGTCGCCGCGGGCGGAGAGCCGCTCATAGATGCGCAGCCCCGTCGTGCCCGCCTTGCCGTCGATGAATACGCGGATCATTTGTTCCTTTGCGCGTCGAGAAGCGCCTTTACCTTGATGGGCAGCCCGAAGAGGTTGATAAAGCCCTCGGAGTCCTTCTGCGAATATGCGCCGCCGTCGTCGGAGAAGGTGGCGATGGCCTCGCTGTACAGCGAGTACGGGGAGGTGATGCCCGCGCTCGTCACGTTGCCCTTATAGATGCGCAGCTTCACGTCGCCCGTCACCGTCTCCTGCGTCTTGGTAACGAAGGCGGAGAGCGCCTCGCGGAGCGGGGTGAACCACTGCCCGTCGTAGACCATTTCGCCGAATTTCACGGCGACGAGCTGCTTGTAGTGCATCGTGGCCTTGTCCAGCGTGATGGTCTCGAGGAGCCTGTGCGCCTCGTAGAGGATGGTGCCGCCGGGCGTCTCGTACACCCCGCGCGACTTCATGCCGACCAGCCTGTTCTCCACGAGGTCGGCAAGGCCGACGCCGTTCTTTCCGCCGATCTCGTTGAGCTTTTCGATGAGTTCGACGGCGCCCACCTTCTTGCCGTCGAGCATGGTGGGAATGCCCTTTTCGAAGTGGATGGTGAGATAGGTGGGCTCATCGGGCGCCTGCATGGGAGAAACGCCCATTTCGAGGAAGCCCTGCTTTTCGTACTGCGGCTCGTTGGCGGGCTCTTCGAGGTCGAGCCCCTCGTGCGAGAGGTGCCACAGGTTCTTGTCCTTGGAATAGTTGGTCTCGCGGTTGATCTTCAGCGGGATGTTGTGCGCCTCGGCGTACTCGATCTCCTCCTCGCGGCTCTTGATGTTCCAGATGCGCCACGGGGCGATGATGGTCATTTCGGGCGCGAACGCCTTGATGGAGAGCTCGAACCGCACCTGATCGTTGCCCTTGCCCGTGCAGCCGTGGCAGATGGCGTCCGCGTGCTCCTTCTTCGCGATCTCGACGATCGCCTTGGCGATGACGGGACGGGCGAAGGAGGTGCCGAGGAGATACTTGTCCTCGTAAACCGCACCCGCCTGCATGGTCGGGAAGATGTAGTCCTCCACGAACTCCTTTTTCAGATCGAGCACGTACAGTTTGGAGGCGCCCGTCTTTTTGGCCTTTTCTTCGAGCCCGTCGAGCTCGGTGCCCTGCCCCACGTCGCCGGAGACGGCGATCACTTCGCAGCCGTCGTAATTTTCCTTGAGCCAGGGAATGATGATGGATGTGTCGAGGCCGCCCGAATAGGCAAGCACCACTTTCTTGATTTTCTTTTCCATGTTGTCTCCTTATTTATCGGTAAAAATTTATTCTTCGGTCAAATCGTCGATCTGCGGATAGAAGAGCCGCATTTCGTCGGCCGTGAACTGCTCCTCGGAATATTTCGAGAAGAGCACGCGGCGGTAAAAGATAAACGAATCGCGCGAGTCCTGCGTCTGGAAGGTCGCGATGAATTTATTTTTCTTCACGCGCATGGCGACGCAGCCGCGCCTTCTGTCGTACGTCCACGTCTTGCGCTTGGTGCGCAGATTTACCGTCTTTTCGTGGACATCGATGCCGATCACCGTCCCCATCGAAACGCGCAGCGCGTACGTGCCGTACAGCACGAGGTAGCCGAGGATGAGCACGGCGGCCAGCACGATGCACACGATGTTCCCCATGCACGCGAACACGAGGAGCACCATCGCGGCGGGGAGGCACACGAAACTGACCGCCAAAAAAATCTTCTTGACGATCTTGACGTATTTCAGAATACCCGCTTTTTCATGCATGGCGCTCATCCTTGAACCAAATGCGGAACTGCGCGACCGTCTCGCCGCCCGAACGCGCCTCGCAGAGGCTCTCGTTCTCCCCGTCGGCGCGGACGATCTCCAGCTCGCAGCCCTCCTTGGCCTGTTTTACATAGTTGATCTGGAACGCCTCGACGCGGCGCTCCGAGAGAAATTCCATCGAAAAGCAGTCGAGGAAGAAATCGGCGTACTTCGCGTTGTTGGCGTGCAGGTAGTGGTCGCAGTCGGAAACGCGCACTTTGCGCACGATCTTCGCCTCCCCCTCCGCCTTCGGGATCTTCCACGAGGGCACCTCCACCGTCTTTTGGGCGCGGTACGGGCACTTCGCGTGCGCCTCCCCGAGCCGCTCCGGCGTGAGCAGGGAAAAGGTGTTCAGATCGACGAGGCACCAGCGCGCCGCGACGGCGGCGAGTTCCTCCCCCTCCGCATTCAGAACGCGGCTGTCGCGCTCGAAAATGACATGGCGGGGCGGGAGCGGCCACGTCTCCACCGTAAGGCGTTCGCCGAGACGGATGGGACGGCGGAATTTGCAGTAGGTGCTGACGACGATGAACCCGCACGAGAGCGCTTTCAGGGCGCGATAACCGAAGCCGAGCTCGTCGGCGCTGGCCGCCGCGGATTCCTGCACGAGCGATAAAAGTGCGGAAAGCGACAGCTCGTCCTTGAAATCGAAATCGGAATACCGCGTCTCGTATGCTCTGCGGTTACAATAGCTTTCCATACGGAATTGATTATATCACTGCGATATGGAAAAGTCAAACGAAAATAAAACAAGGACGCGGTTTTTCGCGCCCCCGTGCAAATCATTGCGCGCCCCGGTCGAGAAAGGTGAGCGCGCCCCGTACGATGGCCGCCGCGATCTTTTCGCGGTATTCTTGGGTGAGAAGCAGCGCCTCGTCCTCGGCGTTGGAGAGAAACCCGCACTCCACGATGACGGACGGATAATCGCTGCAGTTGAGCACATAGTAATCCCCCTTGAGCGCCTGCGTCTGCTTCACGCACTCGGGCATGTCGTTGAGCGCGTCCTGCACGCAGCAGGCGAAGGCGCGGGACGACTCGCTCGTCTCTCTGAAAAAGACCTGCGCGCCCCGCCGCGTGCGGAGGGAGAAAAAATTTTGGTGGACGGAGACGACGAGGGCGGGCGACGACCGGTTGATGATGCGGGCGCGCTCCTGCATGTCGCGCTTCTTGTAGCCCGCCGTCGCCGTGCCGTAGAGCCCCGCTTCGGTGGGACGCGTCTGCACGACGGCGAAGCCCACCCCC
>CANRFD010000029.1 GCA_947629845.1 uncultured Clostridia bacterium | reverse complement strand
GCCCCATTCCGAGCGGAACGAGGATGGCGGACGCGATTAAAAGGATGTCCCGCAAAAAGGAGAGCGGCGCGGCGATCTTCGCCTCCCCGATGGACTGCGTGAAGATGGCGCAGACCGCTTGCACGCAGGTGAAGAAGATCAGCATGAGATAGATGCGCAGACATGGAATGGCAAACTGCATGTAGAGATCGGTATTCAGCCCCTCCGCGCCGCCGCCCGCGCCGAACATGGCGATGAACACGCCCGGGATAGCTTCGAAAAAGATCGTACAGAACAGGCAGATGCCGCCCGTCCAAAGGAGGATGAGCATCAAGAGCCGCTTCACCCTGCCGTACTGCTTCGCCCCGTAGTTGTAGCCGACGATGGGCTGCGCACCCGCCGCGATGCCGAACGCGACGTTGAGAACGATCTGGAACAGCTTCATGATGACGGTGAATGCCGCGAGCGGGATATCTGCCCCGAAGCGGCTCTCCATTCCGTACCGCACTAAAAGGATGTTATTGACGACGGTCGTTGCGACGATGCACAGCTGCGTGAGAAAGCTCGAGAGCCCCAGCGCCATGATGCGGCGGAGAATTTTGAAGTCGGGGACAAAGCTCTTGCCGCAAATTTTGAACGTCTTGCTCCGCAGCAAATAGCAGGCGCAGATCACAAAGCTCACGAACTGCCCGAGGATGGTCGCATACGCGGCGCCCTGTATCCCCAAGTCGAGCGCATAGATGGCGATGGGGTCGCCGGCGATGTTGAGCACGGCGCCCACGATCATGGCGATCATGGCATAGCCGGGCGCGCCGTCCGCGCGGATGACGGCGGCGAGACAGTTCTGCACGAGCGCAAGCGGGATCATGGCATAGATGATCGTTCCGTAGTCGTGCGCCAAGGGGAGGTTGGCTTCCGTTCCGCCGAGGAGCATCAGAAGATCGTCTCCCCAGAGGTAGGCGACGAGGATGACGGCGCACCCCGAGAGGAAGGAGGCGAGCATCGCGTTCCCGACGCCGCGGTGGATCTTTTCCCCCTTCCCTTCCCCCAAGGAGACGGAAAGCCACGCCGCCGCGCCGTCGCCGAAGAACAGGGAGAGCCCCCACCCGACGACCGTGATCGGGAAAATTACGCCCGTCGCCGCGTTGCCCAAGTAGCCGACCCTGCTGTTGCCGACGAAGATTTGGTCGACGATGTTGTAGAGGCAGGAGATGATGAGCGAAAAGATGCAGGGCAGGGCAAACTTCAGGAGAAGTTTTCCCACCCGTTCTTTGCCCAAAAATTCGCTGTTTTCCATAAAAAACCTCCGAAAAAGAGCAAAACGGCACGCGATGTTCGCCGTGCCGCCATAAAAAAACGACACCTGCAGCGCTTCCGTACCGTAATCAGATTTACGCGCCCGAGCGCCACATGTGTCGTTAAGCTCTATGAAATTTTCCTATACAGTATAGCGGTTTTTTTGAAAAAAGTCAAACCGCGTGCGCAATTTCGGCAAAAATTTTTTGGAGAAAAATGACGGGCAAGCGGGGAAGGACGGATATGATAAGCCCCCTGTGCCGCATGCGGCACAGGGGGCTTATGGTACTCCCGACGGGAATCGAACCCATAACTAGCCCTTAGGAGGGGCTTGTTATATCCATTTAACTACGGAAGCATAGGCGGGCAAATTCCGAAAAGCGTCTCTATCTTACTATATCGCATAAAAAAAAGCAAGCGTTTTCCCGCGGTGCGGCAAAAAACGCCTGCTAAAAGTTTTTGTTCCGCCGAAGGGCGCTTCCCCCTTCCGCTTAAAAGCACTTTGCCTTGCGCTGTTTGCGGCAATCCTCCACCTGCCCGCAGTTGTAGCACAGCTCGTTCTCGCACACTCCCCCGTCGCGGAAGCAGACGAGGTTGCCCACCGTCGTCTCGGCGATGTTTTCAAGCGCCTCCTCGGTGAGAAAGGCCTGATGGCTCGTCACGATGACGTTGGGCATGGAGATGAGCCGCGCCAGCACGTCGTCCTCGACGATGTGCCCCGAAAAGTCGCGGAAGAAGATATCCGACTCCTCCTCGTAGACGTCGAGGCACGCCGCCCCCACGATCCGCCGCTTGATGCCCTCGATGAGCGCCTCGGCGTCGATGAGCGCCCCGCGCGACGTGTTGAGAATGATGACCCCCTTTTTGAGCTTTTCCAGCGTCTCCCTGCCGATGAGATGATAGGTCTCCTCGGTGAGCGGGCAGTGCAGGGAGATGACGTCGCTCTCCTCGAAGAGCCTGTCCAGCGAGACGTATGTCGCCTCGACGTCGGCCGACGGGTACTTGTCGTAGGCGAGCACGCGCATGCCGAAGCCGCTGCAGATGCGGGCGAAGATGCGGCCGATCTTGCCCGTGCCGATGACGCCCGCCGTCTTGCCGTGCAAATCGAACCCCGTAAGGCCGTTCAGGGAAAAATTGAAGTCCTTTGTGCGGTTATACGCCTTGTGGATGCGCCGCACCGACGTGAGAAGCAGCGCCATGGTGTGTTCGGCGACGGCGTAGGGAGAGTACGCCGGCACGCGCACGACGTGGATCTTCCCGTAGCAGCGCTTCACGTCCACATTGTTGTAGCCGGCGCAACGCAGGGCGATGACGCGGATGCCGTAGCCGTAGAGCGCGTCGATGACGGCGGCGTTGACGTCGTCGTTGACGAACACGCAGACGCCGTCGAAGCCCTTTGCGAGCTGCACGGTGTCCTCCCCCAATTTGGTCTCGAAAAATTTGAACTCTACGCCCTGCGCCTTCCCGATGCGGAGAAAGGCGGGGCGGTCGTAATCTTTTGCGTCGAAAAAAGCAATTTTCATGCTTGCCTCCTTTTGAAAGTTATGCGTCTTTTGCGACCCCATTCCCCCGTTTTCGCAAGATACGGATGACGAGTTTGGAGAGTTCCACGCACACGAGCGGCGCGGCGGAGAGCGCCAGCACGACGAGGTACTGTTCCCACGTAAGGAAGGTGAAGCGGAAGAACGACTGCAGCGGCGGGATGAAGAGCACGGCCGCGGCAATGGCAAAGGACGCCCCGATCATGACAAACAGCATGGGATTGTGCCCGTTCCCGCGCGAGAAGATGGACTCCGTGTTCGAACGCTGGTTGAGCGAATGCAGCAGCTGCGAGCAGGCGATGACGGCGAACGCCATCGTCATGGAGACGAGGTGGTTGTCGGGCGAGTCATATACGTACAGCCCGATGAAGTATGCGCCGAGCGTCGCCGCGCTGATGAAGGCGCTGTGCAGAACGACGTGCATCGCAAGCAGGGGCGCGGGCAGGTTGAAGAGCGTGGCGATAAACAACACCAAAATTTCGGCAATGTTGCCCGAAAGTAAGAACTGTATGACCTTTTGGATGTTTCTGTATACCCTTCTCCCCTCGCGCACGGCGCTCTCGATGGTGGTGAAGTTGTCGTCCATGAGCACCATGTCGGCGGCGTCCTTGGCGACGTCGGTGCCCGAGCCCATCGCGATGCCGATGTCGGCGGCCTTCAGGGCGGGGGAATCGTTGACGCCGTCCCCCGTCATGGCGGCGACTTCGCCGCAGCGCTGTAACGACTGCATGATGCGCAATTTATCAGAAGGCGATACGCGGGCGTACACGGTGGCCGTCTTTGCCGCGCGGTCGAGCTCTTCATCGGACATGGCGGAAAGCTCCGCCCCCGTCACGACGGTGTTGCCCTCGCCGTAGATGCCGAGCGCTTTGCCGATGGCGACGGCCGTCACCTTGTGGTCGCCCGTGATCATCACGACGCGGATGCCCGCCTCGTGGCAGCTGCGGACGGCCTGTTTTACCTCGAGCCGCGGCGGGTCGATCATGCAGGTGAGACCCAAAAAAACCAACCCAGTCTCCACATTTTCGCCCTCCTGCGGCACATTTTCGACGGTGCGAGTCGCGTAGCCGAGGACGCGCAGCGCCTGTTCGGACATTTGAAACGCCGTCTTGAGAATGGCGGCTGCGTCCTCCTCCGTCATCGGGCGCACGGCGCCGTCGACGAGGATGCGGTCGCAGCACGGGAGCAATTCGTCCGTTGCGCCCTTGGTGTAGACCGTGAGCCCCTCTTCCGTGCGGTTGACGGTGGACATGCGCTTCCGGTCGGAATCGAAGGGCTGTTCGTAGACGCGGGGACAGTGCGCAGCGATCTCCCCGCTGTCGGCGCCGAGTTGGTCGGCAAAGTACAGAAGCGCCCCCTCCGTGGGGTCGCCGAGCGTGCCGCCCTTGCCGTCCTTCGCCGCATTGTTGCAGAGCACGGCGGCGCGGACGAGCTCCCTGCGCGAGGGCGTTTCCTCCCCCGTCTCACCGGCGGAGAGGTCGACGGGCGTCCCCGCGAGCGCCTCCTTGGCGGGGAAAAAGCTGACGACGGTCATCCTATTCATGGTGAGCGTGCCCGTCTTGTCGCAGCAGACGACGGTGGCGCTGCCCAAAGTTTCCACCGCGGGAAGTTTGCGGACGAGCGCCTGCCGCTTCGCCATGCGCTGCACGCCGAGCGCCATCACGACGGTCGCCGTTGCGGGCAGCCCTTCGGGAATGACGGAGATGGCGAGCGAAATGGCGGTGAGCAGCGCGACTTTCCAATTCGTGACGTCATAGATGAGCCCGATGCAGAGCATCAAGAGGGCGATCGCCACGCCGAATACGCTCAGCACCTTGCCCACTTTGTTGAGTTTGCGCTTTAAGGGGGTCGCCGTCTCGTCCGTTTGGGCGAGCATGCCCGCGATGCGCCCCACCTCGGTGCGCATGCCCGTCTCCACCACGACGCCTTCCCCCGTGCCGTACGTTGCGATGGCGGACGAATACGCCATGTTCACGCGGTCGCCGAGGGGCGCGTCGGGTGCGCATACGGTGGGCGCGTCCTTATCTACGGGCACGCTCTCGCCCGTGAGCGCGGCTTCCTGTATTTTGAGATTGGATTCCTTGAGAAGGCGGATGTCCGCAGGCACCACGCAGCCGTCCTCGAGAAGGACGACGTCGCCCGCGACGAGCTCGGACGCGGGAATGACGCATTCCTTGCCGTCCCGCAGGACGCGGGCGGTGGGCGCGTTGAGATTTTTGAGCGCGGCGAGCGCGTCTGCCGCCTTCTTCTCCTCGACGACGCCGATCACGGCGTTCACGAGGATGATGACGAAGATGACGACGGCCTCTGCCCACTCCTGAAAGACGAGTGAAATGACGGCCGCGCCGAGAAGGATCAGGATCATGACGTCCCACAGCTGCTCGAAGATCATGCGCCAAACGCTCTTCTTTTTCTGCTCCTTGAGAACGTTCGGCCCCTGCTCCGCCAGCCGCCGCGCCGCCTCCTCGGACGTGAGCCCCGCTTCGGAGGAACGCACCGCCTCGAGCGCCTGCCCGGGCGTGAGCGTATGCCATTCGCGCACCTCTTGTTGTTGCGCCTGTTGCTCTTCCATATCCACCTGCCGATTTGCCGTTTTTCACGGCTTGTTATACTTTCTATGACTATTATATACGATGTGCGCAAAATAATCAAACGCCCGCAGGCATTTTTCCCGCGGGCGCCGTGATTTTCTTTGAAATTTCCCCTGTCGGGCGCAAGCGGCGGGGATCAGCGGCCTCTTCCGCCGGAGGGGCCGCCGAAGCCGATCTTGGGCTCGTCATCCCGCATGTACTCCTGCAGGTCGCGGCGGGAGAGCGTGACGGGCGCCCCCTTCGCCCTGCGGGCGCGGACTGCCGCGTCAATCAGCTTTTCCGCCGTATCGGCGTCGCAATCCGCGAACACGTCGGCGATCTCGCCTTCGAAAGTTACGGCGCCGACGCCGTACAGCTTTTGCACGGAGGCGGCGATGTCCCTGACGACGGCGGAAAATTCGCCCTTTGAGACCTCGCGAAGATCGAGCTCGTCGCAGTACCGCTTCAGCCAGCGGGCGTTTTGCTCGTCGCAGAAGCAAACCGGCAACACGGGGCTTAAATTCAGCGTGATGTTGGGGGCGTTCAGGTGGAACTTCGCCCGCCGCGCGCTCTGCAAAAAGCCCTTTACGGCCTCGGTTTTCCGCTCCGAGAGGACGCCGCTGAAGAAGAGGAGGAAGCAGTTGTTCCTGTCCTCGTCGACGCTGCGCACGAAGATGTTGTTGGGGGTGGGTTCGAAGTCGTACTCGCTCAGCTCGGCGACGTCGATGACCTCGTAGTGCATGCCCGCGCTCTTCGATCTGATCGCCCGCGCGTACATGTTCAGGATGTACTTGCTGCCGCAGCAGAGGCACAGCGGACGGCAAGAAAGACCCGCCGCATCTCCGCTTTTCAGCGCCTGCACGATGGCGGCGATCTCGTCCTCCCGCTTTAACGCGACTTTTTGCAGCCTGCCCTCGTCCAAGCCCGCCGTTCCGCCGTGGGAGAGCTTTAAGGGCAGGTCGCTTATGGTGCAGAGCTGCTCCCTGCTCAAGGAAAAGATCGCCTTCTCCTTGTCTTTGATGTTGAGCGCCTTGCCGTTGAGCACCCTCGCGTACATGGGGTCGTATGTCTCGCGCTTGATCACGCCGGAGCCGAAGGCCTTATCCATAAGGCGGACTTCCGCGATCTCCGCTTCGGCCGCGCCGTACCTCTCCGCCGCCGCCCTGTACAGCTCCTCGAAGGGGGTGTTTTCCACCTCCTGACGGAGCCGCGCCACGTTGTATTCCCTGTTTTCCCTGCAGTAGTGCAGCAGGGCGAGCGCGCTTACGCTGTCGTTCCAGTCCGCCGCCTTGGAGAGCGTCTTGACGCCGAGCTTCTCGTTCTTGTTGAGAAAGATCCCCTCGCACTGCAGAATGCCCATGATGCGCAGGGCCTTTACGCTGCCGCCCGTCGCCGCCGCGGAGAGCGCGGCGTAGACCACATTCCGCGACATATCCGCCCCCGCGATCAGCTTTTGGCTCTGCGCCGTGACGATGGCGTTGCCCTTGATCGAGGCGACCTCCTCCCACAGGGCGTCGGACTTGTTCTCCGAGCCGATCAGGAGCGCGTACTTCTGCATGCGCTGATGCTGCATAAAATCCTGCTCCGTCGTGATCGCTCTCGCCGTGTCGTTTTCCGCCAAGAGGTACAGCTTCGCCGCCTCCCCTTCGGGGATCAGGAAGATCCTGCCCAAGCGGCGGAACAGATCTTCGCCGTCTTCAAGGCACTTGCCGAGCACGGCTTTGAACAAAAAGTATTCCGACAAAAACAATTCGGTCGTTGCATTTAACATGATGACGTTCCTCCCTTTGAAAAATTTTTTCTTTGGATGTTTCCGCTGCGATTATTACATCGGCTTCCTCCCTGTTCATTCCTATTATAGCAGAAGGCGCCCCCCACAGGCAAGGGCGGGAGCCTTCCCCCTGTACGGCTTTCCCTCCAAAATAAAAAAGAACTTGTAATTTTTACAAGTTTTGGTTGCGACCGCCGCCCCGGGCGGTGCGGAGAAAAAATTTCGGGGGCGGACAACGCCGCCCCCCCTTTTGTGGTTTCAGCCTGCGTTCCGGGCAGCCGTGCGCCCGATCACTTCTTGCGGAACACGTCGTCTACCGTGAGCAACCCCTTGTCGATCATCAAAAACTTGTCGTTAAATTCGTCGACCATGTAGCAGGAGCCGTCGATCATGTAGTTCAACAGATCCTTGGAGATCAGGCTGCCGCGGAAACTCGAGGTGAGCCTGAAGAAGATCTTGCCCGTCGCAAAATCGTAATCGAAGTTGCCGTCCACCAACTTGTAGTTGGCCTGACTGGTCGCGATCGCGCCGTCCAAGCGCTTTGCTTCGCTGAATGTGAACGGCAGCTGCGACATCATTCTTACAAGTTCCCGCTCGGCGTCGATGTGGATGAAACTCCATCGGGATATCTTCCCCGCCGCCTGCAATTCCCTGTTGAGCGCGTCGATGGGCAGCACCTCGTCGTCCCTGTGCCCCAGCACCCACGTTGCGTCCAATTCAACTGTGATTTGCTTTTTCATAAGTCATCCTCTCTTTTTGAACCGCGATCAGTGATTGGTATAGACGATCAGCTTGTCCTGCTTCTCCAATTTCACGGGGATATCCGTCTGATCCCCTTCGAAGAGGGTGATCCGCCCGCCCGGCTTGACGTACCCGAGCACCACGGTCGGGTTCTGCTTCGCGACGGGGATGTCGCTGCTCACGGAGGCGTTCCACACGCCGCGGATGAGCTCCGCCGCGGTGCATTCGCCCGGGATCTCCTCGAAAAACGTGCTGACCTTCTTGGTGTAAATTTCCTTGCTGCTGTACTCTTCGGTCTCGCCCGTGTCGTAGGTCAGAATGTCGGAATAGAAGTTGAAGATCGCCTCCTTCTCCCCCACCTGCGTGATCATCTTGCTGATATAGCGGTTGCTTATGACCACGTTGTTGACGCTGTACCTGCTCACGATGTCGTGATGCTTGGGGTCGAGGATCTCGACGATGATGTCCACGCTCTCGACGTCGAACGCGGGATCGGCCTCCTTCTTTGCGGCGATGATGTCCTGCACGTAGACGAGGTTGGCAAGCGCGCGTGCGTCGATCTTCTCGTTATAGGCAGTATCGTCGGAGAGGATCAGGATGCTCGTGTCCTCCTTGTTCTCGTCGATGATCTCCTCGATGGTGGAGCAGATCAGGTCTTTATCGTAGACGCTCGCGGCGATCTTCCGCTTCACGAAGGGATAGTCGCTGTAACCGTTCATACGCTCCAAGCTCTCCGCGTCGTCGATGACGGAAACCCGCAGGATATCCCCGTTCGCCCTCTGCCACTCGCTGCAAAAGGCGCTGAAGCCCTGCATGATCTCCTTGCTCTTGCTGTTGTGCCCTAAGATCACCACGTTCTTGCGCTCGATCCAATAGTTGCGGTTCAGCTTGACCTTGAACTCCGTCTCGACGGGGGCGGAAACCTTTGAGATCTCCTTCTGCGCGTCGGACGAATAGAACACGTAGTGCTTATCGCCGTCGTCCATCGCGGTGAGCGGAATGGCGAACTTATGCGACTTCAGATACTCGGTAATATAGGCGTTTTCGTTTTCCACCGTCCGCTCTTCGGCAAAGAAGGTGGCGCCCTTGTTGGAGAACAGTTCCTTGTACACGAGGTTCAATTCGGGCATGAGCGAGAATTGCGACAGGAGCTGGCCGAGGATCTGGTTGATCCTGATGGGGACGATGTTGCACTTCCCGTCCACCTGCTTGTATTTTATGATCTTGTTGACGAGCTCCAGCGTCCAGTCGTCGGAGATCTCCACAACGATCTTTTGGTCGTCCATGGAAAAATCCGCCGAGGTGATGTCCGAGACGAGCATCAGCGTCTTGATGGTCTGCGCGTTCCCCTTGCCCTTTTCCTCGATCTTCTCCTTGTTGCCGTATTGGCAAAGCGCGCTGCCCGTATCTTCGCTGAGAATGACGATGGACTTCGCCTTCTCGATCGCGATGTCGCGGAGGCACTTCATGGAGAACACCTCGCCCTCGCGGACGATCACGGTGAGCGTATTCTTCTTCCGCTTGCCCAAATAGATGATGTGCCCGAACAACTTGCTGCGCTTCATGCACTCCTGAAAGAGCTGCTTGTTCTCGCTGTGGATGGTATCGGAGATGCGCTCGTCGATCTCCCGCTGGATCTCCTTCTTCCTTCCGCTCGTGAGCACGACGACCTTCTGGCGGCCGTGGGAATACAGCAGGTCGTTCACGATCTCCGAGGCCCTGCTGTTCCAATTCAGAATGACAAAGTGATTTGCGATGCGGAGACGGCGGGAATCGCTGCTGCTCTCCGCAATGAAGTTGGAGATGTAGTTGGTGACATAACCGATGACGGCGCCGGTGAACGAGACCATGCCGATGATGATGATCACGAGGCAGACCAGCGCGATGACGACGCCGGATGTCCCGATATCCGCCACCACGAATTGGATGCAGCCCGCGTCGAGGATCATGGTGACGGTGTAGAACGCCGCCTCGAAAAAGCCCATCTGCTCCGTGCCCTTCAGCGAAAGAGCGCTGATGATCAGGGCGGCGATCACCAAAAAGATGACGTTGAACAGCAAAATGGCCAAGAGGATGATCCTGCCGGGATATTTGGCAAGTTGAATGCTAAACCACTCTCGAAATTTTCTCATAAGTCGCTCCGAACACGATGTCGATCGATGTGTACCGATTTACATTCTACCATGAAACGACAAAAACCGTCAAGTACCTGATACAATTTTTTTGTTATTTTATTTCACAATATATTCGCACTTTTTAATATGGACGCCCCGTGGCAGCCGCCCACGGCAAACGCCCGCAGGGAAATGCCTGCGGGCGCCGCAATTTTTCTTTTGAATGTTCCCCGTTGCGGTTTAGCCTGCGTCGGGGGCGATGATCCCCGCCGCGCGGAGACTGGTAAGAAGCTGGTTGAGCGTGGTGGCGACGTCCTCCGTCGATGCGCCTGCGGGGTCTGCGATGTTGGCGACGGCGTCCGCCTGCGGTGCGGAAGCGCCCGTCACGCCGCGGGGAATGGTGAAGGTAAGAACGGGAGCCTCGGGCGTGCCCGTCTGCACCACGGTCACCTGCGAATCGGGTTCGCCCGTCTCGGCGGCAGCGGTGATGACGGGCGTGACGCCCGTCGCGCCCTGTTCGCCCTGCGGGCCGGTCTCGCCCTGCGGGCCGGTCTCGCCCTGCGGGCCGGTTTCACCCTGCGGGCCCGTTTCGCCCTGCGGGCCGGTTTCGCCCTGCGGGCCCGTTTCGCCCTGCGGGCCGGTCTCGCCTGTCGCACCTGTCGCGCCTGTTGCACCCGTGGCACCTGTCGCGCCCGTGGGGCCGGTTGCGCCCGTTGCACTCGCTTCGCCTGCGGGACCCGTCGCGCCCGTCGCACCCGTCGCACCTGTGGCACCCGTTGCGCCCGTGGGGCCGGCGGGGCCTGCGATGCCCTGTGCGCCCTGCGGGCCCTGCGGCCCCTGCACGCCCTGTATTCCCTGTACGCCCTGCGGACCCGTCGCACCCGTCGCGCCCGTCACGCCCGTTGCGCCGCGCGGAATGGTGAAGGTGAGAACGGCATTCTCCCCGCCCGTCGAAGTGACGGTAGCGGCAGTCCCGGGCTCGCCCGTCAACGTCTGCCCCACCGTGATCGTCGCGGGGCCCTGCGGGCCGGTCGCGCCCGTCGCACCCGTTGCGCCCGTCGCGCCGCGGTTGACGCAGCCGCATCCGCCGAACCCGTTTCCGCCGAACCCGTTTCCGCCGCAGCCGTTGCCGCAGGTGCAGGGGCAATTTCCGCAAGTATTACAGCGTCTGTAAATCATCATGAAATTTCCTCCTTGCGGACGTCCTTTCGGTGCGTCCGTTTGGGGCGGCGAACAAACCGCCCCTATTTCATCATATCTTGAAAGGAGGACGGGAGGTGACGGTTTGTGAAAATTTCCCTGTGCATGATCGTCAAAGACGAGGCGGAAGTGCTTGCCCGCTGTCTTGAGAGCGCGAGGCCGCTCGCCGACGAGATCGTCATCGTCGATACGGGTTCGACGGACGGCACGCGGGAGATCGCGGAAAGCTACGCCGACGTCCTGCGCGATTTTGTGTGGAGAGACGACTTCGCCGCCGCCCGCAACTACGCCTTTTCGCTCGCCTCGGGCGACTATCTCATGTGGTTGGACGCCGACGACGTCCTCCCGCAGGCGGAAAGCGGGCAAATCGCCGCGTTGCGCGAACTGCTCGTCCGCGAGTCGCCCGACATGGTGTTCTGCCCCTACGAAGCGGGCGGGCTCGTCTACTATCGCGAGCGATTTTTGCGACATGGGGTTGGGTTTTCGTGGGTCGGCAGGGTGCACGAGTGCATCGTGCCGCGCGGGAAGATCATAAAATGCGGTCTGCGCGTCGTTCACCTTCCGCCGCCCAAGCCCTACTCCGCCCGCAACCTCGAAATTTACCGCAAGTGGGAGCGGGAGGAAAAACTTTCGGGCAGGGATCTCTTCTACTACGGCCGCGAGCTCTACTACCACGGCCACACGCAGGAGGCCGCCCGAAAGCTCGAAGAGATGCTCGCGGGCGAGGGCTGGTACGTCAACAAGATCGAGGCGTGCAAGGTGCTCGCCGAGTGCTATCTGCGGGAAGATCGGCCGCAACGGGCACGCGAAGCCCTCCTCCTTAGCTTTGTTTACGGCGCGCCGCGCGCCTCCGTTCTGTGCCGCCTCGGATCGCTGGATATGGAGAAGGGCGACCTGCGCGGGGCGGTCTTTTGGTACCGTGCCGCCCTCTTGGCGGAAGACCACGCCCCCGAGGGCGACTTCGAGCTCCCCGCCTGCCGCTCGCTCACCCCCCTCCTACAGCTCGTCGTCTGCCATTGGCGGCTTGGCGAACGGGCGGAGGCGCTCGCCTGCCACAAAAAAACGGAGGAACTTGCGCCCGCGCATCCCTCCGTCGTCTACAATCATAAATTTTTTGCGGCTCAGACGAGCAGCGACAGCGCCTCCCCGTAGTCCGCCGCGGCCTTCCCCGCGTACCCCTCGGGCGCGCCGCCGCGGGCGAACAGAACAAAGTCCACGCCCAGCCTCTCCGCGCACAGCATGTCCGAGGTCATGCTGTCCCCCAGCCACACGGCACGCTCGCGCGAAAACGCGGGGATGTGCTCCGCAACGTACGCGGCAAATTCCCGCGAGGGCTTGTCCGCGCCCAGCTCCTCGGAGATGAACGCCCCCGAAAAATACGCGTCAAAGCCGGTCAGTTCGAGGTGCCGCCGCTGGATCTTCGTCCCGCCGTTGGTCACGGCATACAGCCGCCCCCGCCCCGAGAGCCGCTTCAAAAATTCCGCCGCCCCCTCGTACGGGTAGCAAATTTCGGGAAAGCCGTCGTAGTACTCCCGTGCGACGTCCGCCGCGGACGCCGCGATGCCCAGCTCGCCGAACAGCAGTTCGAACCGCCTTACGGTGAGCTCGGAACGGGTGATCCCGCCGCGCTCCAACAGCTTCCAGAGCCCGTCGTTGATGGCGTGGAAGCGCGCGCAGACATGCCCGTCGAAGGGCGCCCCGTAAAGCTGCAGCGAGCGGCGCAGATTTTCCCGCTCCGCACGGGGGAAATCGAACAGCGTTTCGTCCAAATCGAGCAAAAAGATGTCCTTCATCAGTCCTCCACCACGGCGAGCCTGCCCAGCGCCCGCGTATAGGCGATGTACTTCTCGTTCTCCGTCATGTCCTTATCGTATACGGCGACGGCGGAGAACTCCAGCCCCTTGCTCTCGTACACCGTCATAACGTTGATCTTGCTCTTGGAAATTTTGCCGTCCGAGGAGAGCAATTTATAACCCCGTTTCGCGAAAATGGGCAAATATTCCTCGCGTGCGATGACGGCTTTCAGCCCCGCGCTGCCGCGGAAATATGCGCCCACGCCCCGCGGCTTCAGCCGCTTCACCTCCTCGCCGTGCAGCCCGATGGACTTCATCTCCACCTCGGTCAGCGCCGTGACGAAATCCACGATCTCGTTGGTGTTGCGGTAGTTCTGGTTGAGCGAATAGAGGTTGCAGCCGAGGGGCTCCCAATTTTTCACCCCCCGCCACGGGGTGATGTTCTGCTTGAGATCGCCGAACACGTTGAACGCCGCGTCGGAATGGATGATGCGCAACAGCTCGTATTCGCCCTCGGAGATATCCTGCCCCTCGTCCACGAACACCAACCCGTAGCGCGGCGTAAGCTGCCTGCCCGCCGTCGCCAGCACATATGCGAGGGCGTAGCCGTCCGAGGGATAGATGCCCTTCATGTCGTATCTGCGCTTGGCGCGCTTCACCGTTTCGCGGTACAGCCAACGCGCAATATCGACAGCGTTTTTGCATTTTCCGAGTTCCGCACAGTAGCCCGACAGGCGGATGACGGCGAAAAATTCGCGGAACAGCTCCATGCCGTCGGCCATCTCCGCGATGGTCGCGGAGATCTTGTCCGCCTCCTCCTTCAGCGCCTCCCTGCGCGCGATGCGGTCGGCGTAGGTGTACGTCTCGGAGCCGCCCTTGTACAGCCTGTAACGCTTCAGGTCGGCGATCTCGCGGTCGATAAGCTCGTCGAGCGCGGCAAGGTCGTCCTGCGCCTTGGAAAAGATCTTTTCCGCACCCGCGGAGACATACTTCGCCGAGCGGTAAAAATCGACAAATTCGCGGAAAAAGCGGTCGGGCGAGCGCACCTTTCCGCCGAGCACATACCCCAAAAAGTCCTCCACGCTCACAAATGCGCTCATCAGCATGCGGAAGGGCTTGGTGAAGTAGAAGCCCCCCTCTTTGTCGTCCTTCATCTCGCCGAGCACGGCGCGGCGCACCCGCACGGAGGCGTTCTTGATGCGGGTATACAGCGCCTGCCTGCGCCTGCAGCCGTCGAGCACCCGTTGGGCGACGTCGAGGCATTCGCTGCCCGTAAACAGCCCGTATACGTCGTTGTAGATCTTCCCGACGCGCCGTTTCACCTCGTCGGTAAAGCGGGAAGAATAGAGATATTCGAGGTATTCCACCGGTTCGCGCTCGCCGCCCAAACGGGCCTGAAGATCGATGCCCTCGCCGAGCAGCGTCTGGAAGAAGTAATTTTTCAGCGTGATGGTCTTTACGCGCTGCAGCTCGAGCACCTGCGCCAGCTCGTCGATGAAGGCGTTGAAGCTGTCCGACGGGGTGATGACGAGCACGTCGCGCGGGCGGAGCGCCTCGTTGTTGTACATGAGATAGCTCAAGC
>CANRFD010000028.1 GCA_947629845.1 uncultured Clostridia bacterium | reverse complement strand
GTGACGAGGTAGACGGGCACCTTTTTTGCGGGCGGGCAGCCGACCTCCACCTTCATGGCGCGTACCGCCTTGATCAGGTCGATGACGCCCTCGAAGGCCTTCGCCTCCTTCTTATACGAAAGTTTGGTGTTGTAGCGGGGATAGTCCGCCGTGATAAGGCTGCCCTTCGTGTGCGGCAGGTAGCCGTAGATCTCCTCGGTGACGAAGGGAATGAACGGGTGGAGCAGTTTGAGCGTCGCGTCGAGGACGAACATGAGCACGCCGAGCGCGCCGCGCTTCCTCTCCGCGTCCCCGCCGTACAGCGCGGGCTTGGAAAATTCGATGTACCAATCGCAGAAGTCGTTCCACGCGAAGTCGGTCAGCTTGTCCGCCGCGATGCCGAGGTCGAACTTTTGCAGCGAGAGCGTCACTTCGCGGATGGTCGCCTGCAGGCGGGAGATGATCCAGCGGTCGGCGGGTTGCAGGCGCACCTCGCTGAGCGCGGGCACCTCGACGTCGGCGTTCATCAGCACGAAGCGGGAGGCGTTCCATATCTTATTGATGAAGTTGCGCGCGGCCTCCACTTTGGCGTCCGTAAAGCGGGTGTCGTTGCCCGGGGCGACGCCCGTGAGCAGCGACAGGCGGAGGGAATCCGCGCCGTATTTTTCGATGACTTCCAAGGGATCGACGCCGTTGCCGAGCGATTTGGACATCTTTCTGCCCTGCTCGTCGCGCACGAGGCCGTGGATGAGCACGTCGCGGAAGGGAACCTTCTCGGTGTGCTCGATGCCCGAGAACATCATGCGCATCACCCAGAACGGGATGATGTCGTACCCCGTGACGAGCACGTCGGTGGGATAGAAATATTTGAGATCTTCCGTCTCGTTCGGCCAGCCCAACGTGGAGAACGGCCAGAGCGCGGACGAAAACCATGTGTCGAGGCAATCTTCATCCTGACGCAGGCGCGTGCTGCCGCACTTGGGGCAGGCGGCGGGATCGGTGCGCTCGCAGATGACTTCGCCGCAGTCGTCGCAATACCATACGGGGATGCGGTGCCCCCACCAGAGCTGGCGGGAGATGCACCAATCGCGGATATTTTCCAGCCAATTGAAGTAGATCTTGGCGAAGCGGTCGGGCACGAACTTGGTCTTGTTCTGCATGACGGCGTGGATGGCGGGCTTTGCGAGCGGCTTCATCTTGACGAACCACTGCTTGGAGACGATGGGCTCAAGCGTGGCAAAGCACCTGTGGCAGTGGCCGACGTTGTGCGTGTGCGCCTCCACTTTGACGAGCAGCCCCAGCGACTCCATCTCCGCGACGACCTGCTTGCGGGCTTCGTACCTGTCGAGCCCCGCAAATTTGCCGCCCTCGGCGTTGACGGCGCCGCCGTCGTCCAACACGCGGATCATGGGCAAATTGTGGCGGAGACCCACTTCGAAGTCGTTCGGGTCGTGCGCGGGCGTGATCTTCACCGCGCCCGTGCCAAATTGCATATCGACATACTCGTCGGCGACGACGGGGATCTCCCTGCCGACGATGGGCAGGATGAGCGTCTTGCCGACCAAGTGGCGGTAGCGTTCGTCCTTCGGGTTGACGGCGACGGCCGTATCGCCGAGCATCGTCTCGGGACGGGTCGTTGCGACGGTGATAAATTCGCCGCTCCCCTTTACGGGATATTTGAAGTACCAGAAGTTGCCGGCGTCCTCCGAATAGGCGACTTCCTCGTCGGAGAGCGCCGTACGGCAATCCGGGCACCAGTTGATGATGCGGCTGCCGCGGTAGACGAGACCCTTTTTATAGAGGCGGAAAAAGGCTTCCCGCACGGCGGCGGAGCACTTTTCATCCATCGTGAAGGCGAGGCGCGACCAATCGCACGAGGAGCCCAGCTTTTTGAGCTGCCCGATGATCTCGCCGCCGTATTCTTCCTTCCACGCCCATGCGCGGCGCAAAAATTCCTCTCTGCCGAGCTCTTCCTTCGTGATCCCCTCTTCGCGCAGCTTCTCGACGATCTTGTGCTCGGTGGCCAGCGAGGCGTGATCGGTGCCCGGCAGCCACAGGGCGGAATGCCCCTGCATCCGCTTGAATCGCACGATGACGTCTTGCATCGTCTCGTCCATGGCGTGACCCATGTGCAGCCTGCCCGTGATGTTGGGGGGCGGCATCATGACGGTGAACGGAATTTTGGATTCGTCTACTTCGGCGCGGAAGCTGCCCTCCGACATCCATTTTTCGTAGATGCGATCTTCAAATTCCTTGGGATCATAGGTGGTGTTCATCTCTTTCATATGCGATCTCTCAAGATGGAATATTATACATTATATCGCTTTTTTTCTCCATTGTCAATTATTCCTTGCGGGGCATAAACTATATTATCTTAAATTTTTACGGAGTGAACTATGAAAAAAACACTTGCGATCCTCGGAGCGTCTCTCTTTGCGCTCCTTCCCCTCGCCGCTTGCGGCGAAACCGGCGACGACGGACTGACCACCCTCCGCATCAACGAGGTGACGCATTCCGTCTTTTATGCGCCCATGTACCTCGCCGACTCCCTCGGCTACTTCGAGGAAGAAGGCATCAAAATAGAACTCACCAACGGCGGAGGCGCCGACGCGGTGATGTCCGCCGTGCTCTCGGGCGGCACCGACATCGGATTTTGCGGGCCCGAGGCCGCGATCTATGTGAAACTCGGCGACGCGCAGGACGTTCCCACCGTGTTCGGGCAGCTCACCCAAAGGGACGGCTCCTTCCTCGTCTCCCGCAAGGACGAGGCGGAGACCTTCCGCTGGGAGGACCTGAAGGGCAAATCCATCCTCGCGGGCAGGCAGGGCGGCGTGCCGTGCATGACCTTTGAATACATCCTCCGCGAACACGGCTTTACCGACGAGGACATCAACTTCAACTTCGACGTCTCCTTCAACAACATGACGGCGGCCTTCCTCGGCGGGACGTCGGAATACTGCACGATGTTCGAGCCCGTCGCCTCCGAGAACCAAGCGGCGGGGAACTGCTACATCGTCGCCGCGGTGGGCGAAGCGGGCGGCGAAGTCCCCTACACCTGCTACATCGCCAAGCAATCGTGGCTGGACGCGCACGGGGACGTCGTGAACGGATTTTTGCGGGCGATGCTCAAGGCCATCGACTTCGCAAAGACGCAGGATACTTCCGTCATCGCGGAAAACCTCTATAAGCAATTCCCCTCCACCTCCTACAACTCCATCATCACGAGCGTGGAGAGCTACAGGCGCATCGACGCGTGGGACACCGATATGGCGATGTCCGAAAGCGCGTTCGAACGGCTGCAAAACATCATCGAGAGCGCAGGCCAGCTCACCGCGCGCGTGAAGTTCGCCGACGTCGTGAGCAACGACTATGCGCGGAGGGCGCTCGAGTCGCTCAGATAAACCTTAAAATCACGGAAAAATACAAAAGGTCAAACTATGAAAAAACAAATGTTGCGTTTCTCGCGGGTGAGCCTGATCTACCACACCAAGCACGGAGAGACGACCGCCGCGGAGAACCTGTCGCTCACCGTGGACGAGGGAGAGTTCGTCGCCATCATCGGCCCCTCCGGCTGCGGAAAGACCACGCTGCTTTCCCTCGCCGCCGGGCTGCTGAAGCCCTCTGCGGGCACGGTGGAGACGGGCGGCAGCTGCGGCTACATGCTGCAGAAGGATGAGCTCTTCCCGTGGAGAACGATAGAAAAGAATATTTACCTGCCCCTCGAGGTCAAGCGGCAGAACACGCCGGAGCACCGCGAACGGGCGAGATCGCTCGCGGTGAAGTACGGGCTGGGCGACTTTTTGCAGAGCTATCCGTCCGAGCTCTCCGGCGGCATGCGGCAGCGCGCCGCGCTCATCCGTACGCTCGCGACCGACCCCGACATCCTGCTGCTCGACGAGCCCTTCTCCGCCCTCGACTACCAGACGCGGCTCAACGTGTGCGACGACGTCTCCGCCATCATACGGAGCGAGGGCAAGACGGCACTGCTCATCACACACGACATCTCCGAGGCGATCTCGCTCGCCGACCGCGTGCTCGTGCTCACAAAGCGCCCCGCGCACGTCGCATACGAACACAGAATGGACTTCGGCGACGTGCAAAAGCCCCTCCGCCGCAGGGAGATGCCGCAATTTTCGGGGTGGTTCGAAACGCTGTGGAAGGAGCTGAACCAATGAAATACGCAAAGGAAAAACAACTTTTTTCGCATGAGCACATGCTTTATCTCAAGAGGCGCAGGCGGCGGCAGGCCGTTGTGTGGACGCTGCGCGTCGCCCTGCTCGTCTTTCTGCTCGCGGCGTGGGAGCTTGTTACGACGGTGTTCGGCTGGGTCGATCCCTTCTTTATGAGCTCCCCTTCCCGCATCGCGAGGACGATCGCCTCCCTCTACGCCGAAGGGACGCTGTTCTACCACATCGGCGTGACGCTGGCGGAGACGCTCGTGGGGTTCGCCATCGCCGTGATCGTAGGCTACGGCGTCGCCCTTGCGCTCTGGGCGAGCGAAACGCTCCGCAAGGTGCTGGAACCGTACATCGTCGTGCTGAACGCCCTGCCCAAGATCGCGCTCGGGCCGCTCATCATCATCTGGTTCGGCACGGGGAGCGAGGCGATCGTGTTCATGACGGTGCTCGTGGGCGTGATCGTAGCGACGCTGCACATGCTTTCGGCGTTCATCGCGACGGATAAGAACAAGGTGCTTCTGCTGCGCTCCATGGGCGCGTCGAAGTGGCAGATTTTATACAAGCTCGTCGTTCCCTCGTCGCTTGCCTCCTTTATCTCCATGCTGAAGGTGGCGGTGGGAATGTCGTGGATCGGCTCCATTATGGGCGAATACATTGTATCGCGGGCGGGGCTCGGCTATCTCATCGTGTACGGCGGGCAGGTGTTTAAGCTCGACCTCGTGATGAGCGCGACCGTGATCCTGTGCATTCTTGCCGCGGGCATGTACTTTCTTGTCGTGCTTTTGGAGAAGGCGATCGTCAAGAATGCAGAGAGCTGAAAAGACGAGCCCGGCGGCGCCCACCGCGGGATAGACCGCGGAGACGATGCCGGAGAGACCCAACCGGGAAAATACAAACGCCGCGAGGAGCAGACCGCCCTCTGCGGCGTACTTTTTTCTGCCGCCCAAGCGCGCGCACGCCGCAAGAAGGGGGTACAGCGCGGAGACGAGCGAGGTGAAGATGGCCGCCGCGACCGCCAAAAAGAACACGCGGCTGCCGCGCATGACGTACAAAAACGGCATCTCGGCGCGCAGAGCGGCCTCCCCCGCCTTCCCGACGGCGGCAAGGATGAGCCCGCCCGCAAGCAGGACGCAGACGGCGGCGACAAGCGACGTTGCGACGGGGCGCACGACCTCCCTGCCCGCATCCATCAGGACGGGCGCGATGAGAAAGGCGTTCATGCCGGCATAGAGCGCGCCGCGGAGGACGCCCATGCCGCCCGCCGTTCCCCATGCGGGAGAAAAACTTCCCGCAGCGCCGAACAGGACGAAGCCCAAGAGGAGCGGGACGAGGATGAGATTTAATACGGAGGCCGCCTTCATGCCGCGCTTTGCAACGCCGTAGGCGGCCGCAAGCCCCAAAAGGGAGAGCAGCGGCTTTGCCTCGGGAAAGAGCGCGTCGAGCCCCGCGAGCATTCCCCCGCAGGGAACGAAGGCGCACAGGAGCACCGCGGCGTGCGCCGCGGGAGCAAACCTGCCGAAGAGCGCGCGCACCGCAGCCGCGTAGCCGCCGTACTTCCTTCCGAGAGAAAGGAGCAGCACGCACTCCGAAAAGAAGAGCGCACACGAAAGAAAGAGCGCCCCGAAGGAGCCTTCTCCCGAAAAAAAGCGGACGAGTTCCGCGCCCGAAATAAAGCCCGCGCCGACCGTGCTGCCGACGATGAAAAATGCGCCGCGTACCGTGCCCATCCCCCTTTTTTATGCCAAAAAATAAAAAAATATGAAAAAAATCAGAAAATTATGTCACGCATAGTACTTTGACAGTTGACAAATTTTGCAAGATATTATATAATTAGGAAAACAAAGGAGGAAACCTTCTATGGACGACGAGGAATTTGTAGATCCCGAAGAGACGGAAGAGACGGAAACGCCGGAATCGCCCGAATCGGAGGAGAAAGACGAAAAGCAGGAAAAGGCCATCAGTTCCGACCTGATCCGCGGGCACATCAATACCATCATTCTCCGTTCCCTCTACGACGGCGACAAGTACGGCTACGAGATCATCAGCGAGATCGAGAGCAAGAGCCACGGGCAGTATTCGCTCAAACAGCCTACCCTTTACAGCGCGCTGAAACGCCTTGAAAAGGACGGCTATATCACCTCTTATTGGGGCGGATCCGTCGGCGGCGGGAGGCGCAAATACTTCTCTCTCACCGACGAAGGCAAAAATATCTCCGAACAAAACCAGGCGGAGTGGGAGTATTCCCGCACCATCATCGACAGTTTGATCTCCGACCGCGATTTTGACTTCAACAATCCCGCGCCCGCCACCGTGAACATGCGCGTTTTGAAGGACACGACGAGCCGCGTCCCCACCCGCGAGGGCGAGGACGGCGACGAGATCGACTTTGAAGCGGCGTTCGGCGACGCGGAACGCACCCGCCTCGAAGAGGATTACGCCAAGAAGAGCGCGCAGCTCGAGGAAGAGAAGGCCGCGCTCGAGGCGGAAAAGGCGCGCTTCGAAGAGGAAATGCGCACCCGCGAGGAGGAACTTCGCACCGAACGGGAATCGCAGGCAGAACTGCTGAAGGTCGAGCGCGAAGCGCACGAGAGCGCCATTGCCGAGCGCGAACAGCTCGTGGAAGAGGAGTACAGAAAGTACGAAGAGATCCGCACGGCGCAGATACAGGAAGTCGCCGAGGCAAAGGCGGCGCGCGAGCAGGAGAAGCGTGACAAGGAACAGGCCATCGCCGAAGAGCGCGCACGCTATGACTTTCTCCTCGCCGAAAAGGAAGCGCGGCTCGCCGAAGAGCAGCAGCGTCACCGTTTGGAGCTGGAGGCGACGGAAAAGCGCGTCCGCGAGGAACAGGAGGCCCTCTTCCGCCAGCGCGAGCAGCAGATCATTCACCAGAACTATATCAATCTCGTGAATGCGCCGCCGCAGGAAAAGCCGGAACAAAACCTCTACTCCCACTACACGCCGCCCGCAGCGCCCGCGCCCGTTGCGCCCGCAGCGCCCGAGCCTGCGCCTGCCGCGACGTTCGAGGAGGAAAACTATCAGGCCGTCGTCCGCAGGCTGTATGCGAACGCCAGCTCCGATCCCGCAAGCTCCGCTTCCCGCTCCGCCGCACACGAACCTGCGGCACGGGCGCAATCGTTGGACGGGATCGACTTCCGCGACATCGAGACGCGCGCCGAGCAAGACAACATCCGCATCGTGACCGCCGGCGGCAAGGCGCCCAAAAAGACGGGCGACTCCGTGAGCATCGTTCACAAGGGCAAGGCGCTGTTTTTGAGCGCGATCGTCGTGTTCTTCTTCTGCGTGGCGCTCGGGAGCGTGGCGATGGGCGTGAGAAACGCCATCTCCCTTCCCCTCTTCTACCCCTACTTCATCTGGGCGGTCGGCGTGTGCCTGCTGCTCGTGACGGGGCTTGCGTACGCCAACCACTACGGCCAACGCGCCCTGCGAAGATCGAGCCCCGCAGTGATCAACGCGATCGTAATCTACGCCCTGCTCGTCATCGGAACGCTCATCGTTGCGCTTGCGGTGAACGGCGATTTCGGCTCCCTCGCCTACATCATGACGTTCATCGTGTTCCCCGTCATCTTCTTCTTCGGCGTTGTCATCTTCGGAGTTGTGTACTACCTGCAGGTCAGGCCGTACAAAAAGAAGTAAAAATTTTGCGCTCCGCCTGTGCGGAGCGCATGCTTTATCCGGCAATTTGTGATGAAAACGGACGTGCCACGGCGGGCGTCCGTTTTTTTAACGTTCCAAAGCGAGGCGGTCGGCGGCATACCTCGCCGCGCCGTACAGCCCTGCGTCGTTGCCCAAGGTGGCGCATACGATGTCGAGCGGGGCGTAATCCGCCGAGACGTACAGCCGCGGGAGAACGTACGCACGCAGCGGCGTAAGCAGCGTTTCGCCCTCCGCCGAGACGCCACCCCCGAGGATGAACGCCTCCGGGCGGAAGATGTTGGCGAAGTTGACGATCCCCTCGCCGAGCGCGGCGATGTAGCGGGCGAAAATGCGGCGGGCGCCCTCGTCATTCTCCTTCAAGGCGGAAAAGAGCGTCGTTCCGTCCGCCGCTTCCGCCGTCTTTGCATAAGCCCAGAGGCGGCTGCCGTGTAGCGGATGAGCGCCGTCGTGGAAGCGTAGCGTTCGAAACATCCCTTTCTGCCGCATGTGCAGGTCTCGCCGTCCTGACGGATGACGGTGTGCCCCAGCTCGGCGCCCGCGCTCTTGCCGCCCTCGAAGAGCTTGCCGCCGAGGATGATCCCCCCGCCGACGCCCGTGCCGAGCGTGATGAGAATGCTGTCGCGGTAGCCCTTCCCCGCGCCGAAAGCGGCTTCGCCGAGCGCGGCGACGTTAGCGTCGTTGGAGACGAACACGCGCTTGCCCGTCATTTGGCCGACGAGCGCGGCAAGCGGCACGTCCTTCCAGCCGAAATTCGACCAGTTCACGACGACGCCGTTGGCGCTGTCGATGACTCCGGGAGAGCCGACGCCGATCGCTTCGACGTCCTCGAACGGGCAGCCTGCCGTCTGTGCCGACGCCCTGCAGAGCTCCGCGATCACGCGGGCCGTTCCCTCCGCACCCGCCGCGGCAGACGTTGCCATGCGCGTCTTTCCCGCAAGGGATGCGCCGTCAAGGCAGGCCGCCTTTGCGGACATTCCGCCGAGATCCACTCCGATGATCATTGCTCTTCCTCCTTAAATGTTCTTGTAAATGCGCAGCCACTCCGGAAGGCGGGCGATAAATTCCTCGTTGTCCTGCGTGCGCTTGAGCATGTCGATGACGCCGGCGACGTTCTCCGTGATCCCGCGCTCGCGCAGTTTGTAGACGGCGGAGAGCTCGTCCGAGGAAAGAAGCAGCTCCTCTTTGCGCGTACCGGAGCGGCGGATGTCGATGGCGGGGAAAATGCGGCGTTCGGCGAGGTCGCGGGAGAGGAAGATATCCGCATTGCCCGTGCCCTTAAATTCCTCGTAGATGACGTCGTCCATGCGGCTGCCCGTATCGACGAGCGCGGTCGCGAGCACCGTGATGCTGCCCGCCTCCACCGTGTTGCGCGCGGCGCCGAAAAAGCGCTTGGGCTCGGCAAGGGCGCCCGCCTCCAGCCCGCCGGAGAGCGTCTTGCCCGTGCTCTCCGCGATGTAGTTGTAGGCGCGGGTGAGTTTGGTGAGCGAATCGAGCAGGATGAGCACGTCTTTGCCGTGCTCCGCGAGGCGCTTTGCGTGCGCCATGGTGAGTTCGGCGGCGCGGATGTGATGATCGGCGCCCTCGTCGAACGTGGAATAGATGACCTCCGCCTCGGGGACGCACGAACGGATGTCGGTGACTTCCTCGGGACGCTCGTCGATCAGGAGCACGATGAGCGTGATTTCCCTGTGGTGATCGGCAATGGCGCGCGCCACGTTTTTGAGCAGCGTGGTCTTGCCCGCCTTGGGGGGCGCGATGATGAGCGCACGCTGCCCCTTGCCGATGGGGATGAACAGGTCGAGAAGGCGCAGGGAAAGGTCGGTCTCCCCGTCCGAGAGCTCGATCTTCTCCTTGGCGTACTGGGCGGTGAGCGAATCGAATGCGGGACGCTGCTCGTACTTGCCGATGGGATACCCGTTGACGCAGAGGAGCTCGTTCATCGCGGGAGAATCGTTCTTGATGCGGGGTCTGGCGGTGCAGGCGACAAAATCGCCCGCGCGCAAGCGGAGCGAGTGGATGACGGGCGCGGCGATGAATACGTCGGAACCGTTGTTGGACGGCTGGCAATTCTTCGCGCGCAGGAAGCCGTAGCCCCCCTGCGTGATCTCCAAAATGCCCTTGTAGACGGTGTTGTCCGTTTCGACGTAGTCGGGCGACGCCACGCCGAGCATGGGGCGCGCATTGGGCGAATCGGACTGCTTGAAGGCGGACTTAAATTCGTCGAGTTTGGCGCAGATGGTGGGATCGAGGAAGGCCTGCTTGACGGGCGCGCCGCGGCGGGACTGCGGCTCGGGGAGTTTTTTCCCCGAGATGATCTGCACGATCTCGTTAATCAGCACATCCTTGTTGTAGACCGACGCCTTGTGCACGCCGTACGTTCTGCCCGCGACGCGAAGGGTCGCGATGGGCAACAGGTCGAGGTAGCTGCGAAGTTGGGTTTCTGTTTCGTTCATGCTTGTTTTCGCTCCATAACGATGATTTTTTTGTTGTTTTTTGCGTTGTCTGCGATTTTTTCGATGTCGCCGCGCTCTAAAATGACGCTGCTGCCGACGCGCTCGATGGCTTCCGCCGCAAACTGCGAAAGGAAGGGCTCGACGCCGCCGATGTCGATGAGAAGCCCCTTGGTCTTGTAGTGCATCGGGATGACGACGGCGGGAGAGAGGCGCTCCACATACTCCTTTGCGCGGGCAAAATCTATCGTGTAGTGCCCACCGACGGGAATAAGAAGAACGTCGGGCTGCCCGATCTTGGCGACGAGTTCGCCGTTGCAGGGCTCGCCGAGGTCGCCGAGGTGGCAGACGGTCAGCCCTTCTCCCGCAAACCGGAAGATGAGATTGCCGCCCCGCTTTCTTCCCTGCGCGTCGTCGTGGAAACTTTCGACTGCAGAAATCAGCACGTCGCCCGCCGTATAGCGCCCCGCCGAGCGGATGACGCGCGGCGCGCCGCCCACGCCCGCGACGTTGCAGTGGTCGTAATGCCCGTGGCTGACCGTCACGATATCCGCCTCCGCGGGCGGCAAGGGATAGCCGATTGAGCCGAAGGGATCGGTGACGATGCGGACGCCCCCCTGCGAGCGGAGAAACGAGGAATGTCCTAAATAGGTAATTTTCATGGAACCTCCGTCAAAGAAATAGAAATATTTAGTGAAAAATTCGTTTCGCCGCGCCCAAAACGCAGGCGATACCCAAGCGTAACGTGGAAACCGTCTTTTGAAATTTGCAAAACGTCGGTAAATGCGGGGACGATCCCGACGCCGTCGCCGAGGGAAATGCGCGTCTCGGTCTCGGCGCCTGCCGTAAACTCCGAGCGCAGCCCCACCTCGCCGCGGCGCGTCATGGAGAGCCGCCCCGCGCCATAACAGACGCTGACCGCGTCGCCGTCCTCTGAATACTCAACGGAAAAACTTTCGGGTGAGCGACGGCAAAAAATGCCCTTTGCGGAAAATGTGCGCTCCTCGCCTTCGGAACAGGTGACAATACGAACAAAACAATCTTTCGTATCCATTATAGAACAAAACCGACCTTTTGTCTCAAATATTCAAGTTTATTGTACAATAAAGCCGCGATTTTTTTGAAGATCTCATAGCGAAGATTTTTTACAAAAACTATGATATTATAAAAAAATTGGCAAATTGTTCAAAGTTTTGTATATTCTACGCTTATTATGTCTTGCATAGTACTTCGTAAACCGTCGAATTTTAGAAATTAAAGGAATTTCATCGCCCATTCGTAGCTCCGAACGAGCTTTCTGCGCGCGGCATAATCGGGAAGGATGCCTTCGAGTTCATGCCAAAAATTTGCGCTGTGGTTAAAATAGCGGGTGTGGCAGAGTTCGTGCAAAACGATGTATTCGGCGGCGGGCGCGGGCAAAAAGGCGTTCCGGAACGAGTACGAGATGTTGCCGTTTTTGCTGCAGGAGCCCCACCGTGTGCGCGCGGAGGTCACGCGGACGGAGGCATACCGAAATCCGTATTGCGCGGCGAGGCGGCGTGTCAGTTCCCCCATGTAGCTCGCGGTGAGCCGCTTCAGGAGCGCGGCAAGCGCCTTTTCGCGGTTCTCGGCGGGTAGAAAGAGCGTTTCGCCCTGCAATCTCGCCCTCCCCTCCGCGACCGTGTACGATCTTCCGAAGAGGACGAGAGCCGTGCCGTTCTCCAGCGAGGGAAGAGACGGCGAGTTTGCCGCAAGCCGCGCCGCGATCCAGCGGCGGTGCCGCGCGATAAATTCTTCGATCTCCCTGTCGCTCGCGGAGAGCGGAGCCCGCACGACGAGTTTCTTTTCCCTTGTGACGGTAAGGACAAGCGTTCTGCGCTTACTTTTGATCACCGTGACGTCCATTGACTGCATTATAGCACAAAACCGCTCCCGACGCAAGGCGAATGCGATACTTTTCGGGCCGACCTTTTGCATTTTCTTGACAAACGGCGCAAAATTGCCTATACTTGCGGTATGGACGCCTTTTGCGTAAAACAACTTGCGCCGCGCGCCGACATTCAGGTGCGCGTACCGACATCGAAAAGCATGCTGACGAGAGCGCTCGTGCTCTCCGCCCTCTCGCGGGGAACGGTGCGCATCGTGTGCGACGCCTACGGCGAGGACGCCAAGACCATGATCGGCTGCCTCCGCGCACTCGGGATCCAAGTCACCTGCGGCGACGGCGAGATCTGCGTCGTCGGGTGCGGCGGGGATATTCCCAACAAAAATGCGCGGCTCCATGTGGGCAACGCGGGAACGGCCGCGCGGTTTTTGACGGCGGCGCTCGCTTTCTGCGGCGGAAAATACGAGATCGCGGCGTCCGAGCAGATGCAAAAACGGCCGATGGATCTGCTGGACATCCTGCGGCAAGCGGGCGTGCGCGTGGAGCATGCCGACGAGATCGGCGTTTTCCCCTTCACCCTGATCTCCGAGGGACTGAAAAAGGACAAGGTCGTCGTCAATACCGACGTCAGCACGCAGTATGCGAGCGGATTTTTGCTCGCGGCGGGCGTGTTCGGGAGGCCGTTCACCGTAAAACTGACGGGTTCACGCGTGCGCGGCAGCTATCTCTCCGTCACGCTGAAGATGCTGACGGCGTTCGGCATCCCCTATGAACGCAGCGGGAACGAGATCGTCGTCTCCCCCGAGGGCGCGCCGCCCGAAATTTACGAGGTGGAGCCCGACGTCTCCGGGGCGTGCTACTTCTACGCGCTGTCCCTCCTGTGCGGGGCGCGGGTGCTCGTCGAGGGCGTGCATGCGACTTCCGTGCAGGGCGATCTCAAATTTTTGAAACTGCTCGAACAAAAGGGCGCGCGTATCAGGGATACGGCTGCGGGGATCGTTGCCGACGGGAGAAACGTGCCGTCCTATAACGGCTTCGACGAGGATCTCTCCGACTTCTCCGATCAGACCATGACGGTCGCCGCGCTCGCCGCCTATGCCACGATGCCTTCCATTTTGCGCAACGTCTCCCACATCCGCATGCAGGAGTGCGACAGGATCGTGGCCATTGTGGAAAATCTCAACGCGCTCGGCGTGCACTCGTTTACCGACGGGGACGACATCTTTATCGAGCCGCAGGCGGTGCACGGCGGGCTTGTGCGGACGTTCGGCGACCACCGCGTGGCGATGGCGTTCGCGCTCATGGGGCTGCGGACGGCGGGCATTCGGATCGACGATACGACATGTTGCGAAAAGACCTTCCCGGACTTCTTCTCAATTCTCGAAAACATCACAAAATGACGGTTTGGTTGCCGAAAGCGGGAATTTGGCGCTCCCCATAGCGCCTTTCACCGACAAAAGAATGCAAAAGACGCGGTGTGCGCCGCGCCTTTTTTGTTTGAATTTTTCCGCTTATTCCAAGGACTTTTTCAGGATGGCGAACATATCGTCGGAGATGACGTGCTCGATGCGGCAGGCGTTCTCCTCGGCGAGCTCCCGCGGGGCGCCCATTCGCACAAAGATCTCGGTAAAGACGCGGTGCTTTTCGTAGACGTCCTCCGCCTTTTTCTGGCCTTTTTCGGTAAGCGTGATCTCCCCGCCGCTTCCGATGACGATATATCCCTGCTTCAAGAGCAAATTGACAGCGCGAGAGACGCTGGATTTCGCGTAGTTCAGCTCTTCGACGATGTCGACCGAGCGTACAGACGCCATGCGTGAACGCAGAAGCAGAATGGTTTCGAGATACATTTCCTCCGATTCATGCGATTTCATGGGTTCCTCCTATCCTTATTATACAATCGTTTTTGCATTTTGTAAAGAGGATTGAAAAAATTTTTCACTTATTCAAGATAAAGTTTGATAAATTCACATATCCTTGCGCTTGCGCGACCCTTGGAGCCCTCGAAGCGCACCCGAATGATGGAGCGCGGCTCCCCGCCCACGGTCTTTGTGCGGACGGTGCGGGAAATGAGTTCTTGGGAAAGCGCGAGCTCGCGGACGTAGCTCTCTTCGCCCATCGTGTAGAGCAGGCGTTCCTCGAACACCCGTTCCCCGCCGACGGAGATCTTCAGCGTCTTGCCGTTGTCGGCGCGGCGGAGACAAATTTGGAGGCGGCAAGCACGCGCGGACGGCACGGCAAGGTCGTACGAAAAATATCCGCCCGCCTTGGCATAGCGGTATGTCCCGTCCGAGGTGCAGGCGACGGAATTTTTCTCTTCGAGCGCGTGCAGCTCGTCGCTCTCGTACTGCCCGTAGCCCGTCTGCACGACGTCGCAGGGCGTGCGAGACGCCGTCTCTTCCCGCCGCTCCCCCTCTTTCAGGCGAAAATATATGGCGTAGCGCTCGCGGTAGCGGGTGTAGTGCAGGCGGAAGGAATAGGTACGGTCGCCGCCCCGCAGCGTGAAGCCGTCCCCCT